>JBHHYX010000001.1:0-54670 GCA_046757765.1 Acidobacteriota bacterium
CTGCCTACTGCCTACTGCCTACTGCCTACTGCCTACTGCCTACTGCCTACTGCCTGGGTTCTTTTGCCGGCCCATATTTGATCGAGGTGTCGACTTCGAACTTCTGAAAGTTCTCGTAGGTGATCAGCTGCCGGACATGCACATCCCCCGTCGTCCTGCCAAAATGGAGGATGTCGTCCGCTTCGGTCCAGGTGGGAAACCAGTACTCGCCGTCAATCTGTTCCCGCAGGGTTTCGAACTTGGGAAACTTGTTGTTCTTGTAGTCCGGCACGATCTTTCCGCGAGTCATCACGATCTGGTAATCCACGTCATCCACCCAGATGCGTCCTTGGAAATAGCGCTTCCCCTTTTTCTTCTTGCGGGGCTTGACATCAAAGACGTAGGTGTCCAGCTCATCGACTCGCTCTTTGTTGACGAACGTGATCTTGTACTCGCCAAGATTCTCGGTGGTCAGCACGAACGGCTGCAACGAGATGGCATCGGACAAATCCTCCGGCGAAACGTGTATCGAGCGAAGCCGGCCACGATCCTCCACCATCCGGGTTTCTCTCTTGCCTTCTTTTGTGAAGTAGACCTCGACAACGACCTGGCGCTGTTCACGGGGCTTGTTGGAAGGCCCGATCACCTGGAAGAGAATGGTCTGAGTGTAAGTGTACTGTTGCCACACGCGGTTGAAATCCGATTCCTTCCTGGCGAATCTCTGGATAACCTCCGCCGGCGTGATCTCGGCAGCGCGAGACGAAAGGATGAAGGGCAACACGACTGCCCAAGGCGCGATCAGAATTCTGTTCATTACTTTCATATTAACCTTGACGGGGGAGACGAGGATACGGTTCTGGATCGCGTCTGTTTCGGAACCGACACTGGTGGTCCCGTGAACATCGACCTTCGGCAGTGGCTCCACCATCGTTCTGCCGTCACACCTCTTGTGGGACCCGGTTTTGTGGCAGGCCGCACTTTGCGAGGACATCTTCCAGGGCGGGAATGGAGGCCCGAACACCATAGCGCGTGCAGGCCAGGGCTCCCGCCACATTGGCAAAACGCAGACACCGGTAGACACTCCAGTTCTGGAACAGACTGTAAATAAAGGCGCCATGAAAAACATCCCCGGCACCGCTGGTATCGACCGCGTTGACGCGGAAACCGGGAACCTCGATGATCTCGCCATCCCAAACTGCAGCGCAACCCTCCTTTCCCCGTGTGACGGCGAGAAATCCCGGCGTGATTTCCGCCACGTCGAGAAGGCAATCGCGCCACGATCGCCTGCGGGCGAACTGCTGTACGAAGTTGACACTGGGAAGGGCAAAATCAATCAGCCTCAGGAGTGCCTCGACCCCAGGCTGAGCCTTGTCGATGTCGATACAGACCTTCACTCCTCTTTCTCGTGCCCAGCGCGCGGCCTGGATGGCAGCCCCTTGGTCATGGCCGTCCAGGTGAAGAATCTGGGCGTCGATGACCCACTCCCTCTTCAACTCGCCGGGACCATAGTTGAGTCTCGAGTCCCGATCCCACAGTATGGTCCGTTCTCCTGTGGGCCGGTCGACCAGGATGATCGCAAATTGACTGGAGGCTCCTTCGATGGTCTCCACACAGGAGATGTCCATCGGTTCGGAGGCCAGGCTGTGGAGCGAAAAACGCCCAATGTCATCGTCCCCGACGCGACCGATATAACGCACGCTGAATCCCCACCGGCCACAGAGTGCCGACGCCGTGGCCACCTGTCCTCCGCCCAGCTTGCGGAGGCGGTCAATCTGAACCTTGGTGTTGTGGGAAGGATAGCGGGGAAGCTGGCAGATCCAGTCAACGGCGTTCAGGCCCAGACCGATCATCTGCCAGCGGCGATCTCGAGGCCAATCAATATTGAAGTAGACTTGATCGAGGTCGGTCATCACTCAAGCTGGGAAATTCACCACCCCTTCAAGCGTCGACAGGCTCCTCTCGGGTCCGCCGGGCAGGGGTAACGTCCGGGACTAAAGCATTCCCTGATCGGCAAAACTGAAATAACTGCGCGCCCCAATAATAACATGGTCCAGGGGGCGAATCCCGACGATCCGACCGGCCTCGACCAGCCGGCGGGTGATTTGCACGTCTTCCCGGCTGGGCTGCGGATCGCCGCTGGGGTGATTGTGCACAAAGAGAACTCCAGCAGCCGCTTCCTGGATGGCAGGACGGTAAACCTCCCGGGGATGGGCCAGAGAGGAAGTCAACGAACCCTCCGAGATCCGAACCAGGCGGAGCATGCGGTTCTTCCCATCCAGGAGGACATTCCAGAAGCACTCCTTCTTCAAACCCTCGAATCGAGGCTGGAAATGCCGAAAGATCTCTACGCTGGAACGAAAGGTCTGGCCGGGAAGAAGAGAAGTACTTTGAATACGAGTGATCAGGGTGAAAGTGGCCAGGAGAGCGACGGCTCTCTTCCGTTCCAAGCCGCATCGGCGCAACTCCCGGTAGCCCGCTTGACGCAGGCGCTCCGCTGATCCTTGCATCCTGAGCAGGTTGTGGGCCTGGTGAAAGGCTCCCGCTTCAGAATTGCCGGGACCCAGAATCAGAGCCAGCAACTCCAAGTCGGAGAGTTCGTCCCAGGCGCTCTGGAAAAGGCGCCGGGCTGGCAGATAGTCGGGTAAGGAACTCACAATCTTCCCTAACGACCGACTTTTGAAATCTGCGAGAATACGGCCACGCTGCCCTGAGCTGCTCAGCGCCGAATTCTGAGAGTTTTGCGGTGGGGTTGGGAATCACGGCTCGGACAGCGCTTGTGGGTTTGAGGCGGCAGCCCCGGTTGCCTGGTGTTCGGGCTCCCTCACCAGCCCTTCCAACTCTTTTTGAGAGATCACCCGGACTCCCAGGGAGCGGGCTTTAGCCACTTTTGAGCCCGGTTTCTCCCCCACGACCAGGTAGCTGGTTCTTGAGGATACGGAGGAGGTCACTTGACCTCCGTGACGAACGATAAAGTCGCGGGCTTCCGCCCGGCTCCAGTCGGGTAAAGTCCCTGTGATGACAAGGGTTCGACCCGCCAGGGGGCCTTCGACGCCAGGCTTGCCCCTCGAAAGACGGAGGCGAAGTCCGGCACTCTCCAACTTCCTGACGAGTGTCTGGTTCGAGGGCTGCTGAAAGTACTGTCTGACACTGCGGGCGATCTCCGGGCCGACCCCATTGACAGAGGCAATGCTCTCTTCATCGGCGCTTTGAAGTGAGTAGATGTCGACGAACTCAAGGGCCAGAAGCGCCGCTACGCTCTCCCCCACATGCCGGATCCCCAGTGCAAAGAGCAGATGAGGAAAAGAGCGCTGTTTGCTGGCCTCGATGCTGGCCAGCAGATTGTGGGCTGATTTCTCTTTGAAGTGAGGCAACTTCTGAATGTCTTCCTGGGTGAGCGAATAGAGGTCGGCCGGGTCCGCGATCAGTTTCAGCTCAACGAGATGCTCGAGCGTGCGGGGGCCTAGACCCCGCACATCCATGGCTCCCCGGCCCACAAAATGTTTCAAACCCTCCAGGCGCTGGGCGGGGCAGGAGAGATTGGTGCAGTAAGCCATGGCATCGCCCTCATCTCGCCGCACCGGCGCACCGCATTCCGGACAAGCTTTCGGATAGGAGAACTCGACCTCGCGCCCCGTCCGCCTTTCACGGACGGGTCCTATGACCTGTGGAATCACGTCTCCAGCGCGCTTGACAAAGACGGTGTCTCCTTGCCGGATGTCCTTTCTTCGAATGTCGTCTTCGTTGTGCAAGGTTGCCGTCCGAATGGTCACTCCGCCCAACTGGACCGGCTCCAGAAGGGCGTAGGGGTTCAGAGCGCCGGTCCGCCCGACATTGATTTCGATGGTGCGAAGCCGAGTTGTCACCACTTGTGCGGGAAACTTGTAGGCCACCGCCCAGCGGGGATCGCGGCTGACCGTGCCGAGTCGATCCTGATAATCGAGCCGATTGACCTTGACCACCACCCCATCGATTTCATAGTCGAGAGAATTGCGCTTTTCTTCCCAGTCACGGCAAAATCCCACAACGTCGTCGATAGTCGCCTGATATCGAAAGGCCGGGTTGACCGAAAAACCCCATTCTCGCAGTTGACGCAGGACCTCGAGCTGCGTCTCGAATTCGACCCCTTCGATGTAGCCAACGGCGTAAGCAAAGAAGGCCAGAGGTCGAGAGGCGGTGATCTTGGGATCCAATTGACGAAGTGCGCCGGCAGCGGCATTGCGGGGATTAGCGAATGGGCTCTGGCTGGCCTCTGCCCGTTGGGCATTGATCCGATCAAAAACGGAGAGGGGGAAGTAGGCTTCGCCCCGCACTTCCATCACGGCCGGAACCCGATTCGTGCCACGCAGCCGCAACGGGATAGTGCGAACCGTCCGCAGATTGGTGGTGATGTCCTCTCCCACGATTCCATCCCCGCGCGTCGCGCCTCGGACGAAGACCCCCTTTTCGTAAGTCAGAGCCACGGCGGTGCCGTCAATCTTGAGTTCGGTCACGAAGGCAATCTTATCGGTGACCAAGAGGTTACTGATACGCTTGTGAAAGGCCCGCAGCTCGGTCTCGTTGAACGCGTTTGCCAAGCTGAGCATTGGAGCATGGTGCTCGACCTTCTGGAATCCCTTCTGAGGCGCGGCTCCGACACGCTGGGTGGGCGAGTCGGGAGAAGCCAGCTCGGGGTATTCCTGCTCCAGTTCGAGAAGCTCTCGAAACAAACGATCGTACTCCTGATCCGAGACGGCGGGATCATCTAGAACATAATAGCGATAGTTGTGGTATTCGAGCTCCTTTCTCAGTTTGCCGATTCGAAGAGCTGCCCGGTCAATGTTCCTTTCCACCCGGCGGAATATAGCACAGCAGACCGTCGCGCTTCTTTTACCCTCCAATCCAAATCTGCTATGATATTGAGGTGATGAGCACGCCGGTGATCGCGAAATTCATGTTCACAATCACATTTCCAAATGGCAAACAGCGCGCCCACATCCCCATTTTGAGACTGCATTCGCTGGCCCGACAACAAATGACGGATGGAGAAGTCATCGAGACTATCGACCACCTCTTCGAGTGCTCTCGTTGCCTGGAAAACTATCGCCTGGTTCGTGCCGGCTACGCTGGTCTGTGGGCGTGATGGGCTTCTGGCAGATCGACCTTCCTACACCTTTTTGCGATCAAGGTCGTTCTCAATCAACGGGCACAACCCCAACCACAGCTTAATTCCCTCCAGGCGCTCGCAAGAGCGAAGTCCAATAGACCCCTTTTAGCCCACCTTCTCACACTCAATCTACTCCGGCTGCAGAGAGGCTCCCGTCTGCTGCGTTCTCTTCCGCCCGGCTCCTCGACATAGAGTCCGGCGGGACTGCTGGGCCCTCGGTCGCAACGTCTTCTATTCACACGCGTTGGGAGTTAAGAGTTTCCACCGCCTCACTCCAACCCCTCATGAGAACTGTGGGTTCATTAAGACCTTTCCAGGTCTCGAATGCGTTCATGGGTCGGATCGGCGGAAGCGGGCTCCTGGCTCCGGCGCCTGACGTCACCGGCAATTTGCTCAACGACATCGATCGCCTTCAAGGCGGCTTCGAGCCGGGATCTCCGGGCTTGAAGCTGAGCAAGTTCTTTTTGGATTCTGGTCCGTAATTCGCTGGTTTCGACATTCATCGTTCATCCTCCGAGCCAGTTTGGCTCAATCGGTCGAAATCTGCCCCCAAAATTACTTCTGAGCAGATCCGCTGTGACAAAACTGTGGCCATCGTCCCTAGCCCGCATTTCTCACACCCAATCTACTACGGCGGCGGATATGCGCGCGTCTACTGCGGGGCACTCCCCCGTAACGCCTTTTCGGCGCCTCGCTTCCGGCGCCTCGCCACAACCCCTCAAGGCGTCGAGACGATCACCTTCAAGACCGCTCCGGCGAAAGGGTGGCGAGATGCGGTCCAGCCAACAGAGGGTCTGGGTTGGCACCTGGGCGTTCGGCCTGAGAATCAAAGCTGCGGGCGACTTCTTCCAGGACGTCAAGCGCCTTCAAGCTCTCCTCCAACCGGGACCGACGTTCCGCTATCCGTTGGATTTCTTTTTCGATCCTACTCTTCAACAGCTCAGTGTTCAGGTTCATCGAACTCATCCTGTTTACGAACCGGGTTAACAAGTCGGCCAGGCCAGGCCGATCCTCGACATGGGCCAGCTGAAATGGTGTCTGACCCAGCGCCTCCTGGCGGCCACCGTCTGCTGGAAGGAGATGAACCGCCGGGACCCCGGCTCACAGACTCAAGCGGCGGGATCTCCGCCTGATTACTGCTCTGAGAGTGCGGGCCAGCGGTTCACTTGCCTACCTTGGCCGTGTTCCCGAACTTTCTCCAAACCCAATTGGTCACCCGCGCGTCCCAAGCTCGGATCTCTCCAGCCGATCGTCCCCGCAAGTGATCGAGTCAAGGCCACCGTCTTCTCGATTCAGGCAGCTTGCCGCTACCTGTCAGAGAGAGGAGGCAATCCTCATGCCCCTGTGGTCGTCTTTTCTCCTTTCGAGTTTTTGTTCTCGGTTCAATCTCACTTAGAAAACACGGGTTAGGGGAAAAGTAATTTCGGGAATTCAGCCTTGAATTCAGTCTCATGTCAAGCGGCCTGTAACAGGCTCTGGGTCGTCTGCTCCACTTTTTGGGTAACAAACTGCACCTGGCGAAAGGTTCATGGCTAACCGCCGCTTGGTTTCTCCGGCCCCCCGGATTTCCCTACCAAGCGGCGAAGGCGTCGGGCTGACAAGGCGCCGCGACCGAGGCCCCCGGAGGCGTAGTGGTGCACTACGTCGAGGAGGCCGAAGCGTCGGCGGGAATGGTTCCGGCTCTGCAAGTAGCTTGGGTGTGAGAAATGCGGGCTAGCGTCACCGTTGCGCCGGCAGGACCTTGACGGCGATGAGCGACCAGTCGTCCGCTCCCTCGAATGTGCCATTGACCGGCGCACCTAAAGCCGGCGTTGCGGTGAAGTCCTGCAGTGTGAGCCACACCTCGTTCGGTCCAATGGAGCTACCAACCCTGGCGCGCCTCACGTATCCAGGACCCGGTCTGTGCTCGTGACCCCGCGACGTAACAGCCGTAAACAGAAGAGAACGACCCTGGTGCCCCGATAAGTCCATCGAATACCCTGTACTGTCCACTCCCCCGGAGCACGCCCCGTCTATTCCGTTCGTGTTGGCCCAAAACTGAACGCCAACGGAAGGGCCGCCGGCCTTTGCCCCGGAGTATCGGACTACGGCAATCACCGCATTCCGGGGGGCGGCTGACAGCAAGGCTGTCACTTTCCCGCTTCGCTCTGGCAGTCCCAGGCCACGCCACAAGGAGAGACGGGTCTGGTTGCGACCGGAACAACCGGCGCTCACCCTCAACCAGGTCATTCCGAGACCGGAGACCTTGTTCACCTGGAAGCTTCCCGTCGTAGCGACCGCGGCCAGGTAGAGTTGTCGTCGGGCACCCGTGACCCCGGCCGAAGTGGTGACAACGGGGACTCCCGATGAGCGCCCAGTTTGAGATTCTTCAAAGACGAGTTCCTTCGTCAGGGGTTCAAATAGAGCCACAACGTTTTTATCCGAATCCATCATGAGGGTGGCGGGATTGCTCGCGGCGTTGATATCGCCACCCCAACCGCCAAATGCAAAGCCAGTAGCAGGGGTCGCCGTAAGGGTGACCACCGTCCCCGCCGCATAAACCCCTCCCGGCGGAGAAATCGCGACACTGCCGGAACCAGACGTAGTGAGACTGAGCGTGAACCCCGGCGTGAAGGTGGCCGTCACGCTCTTATCAGCGTCCATCGTGAGTGTCGCCGGGTTGGTGGAGCCGCTCAGGTCCCCGCCCCACCCGCTAAAGACGAAACCTGCGGCGGCAGTGGCGGTCAGGGTGACTACAGTGCCTTCATCATAAGAGCCTCCCGAGGGGTTGAGACCCACAGTGCCCGAGCCCGACAGAGTGACCGACAGGGTGTGGCGTGGAAGGGCAACCGGGCTGGAAAGAATCTCGGCGGCGATAACGGCCCAGTCCACGCTTGCGCTGAAGGAACCGTTGACGGGCTGCACCGCGACCAGGGGGACTGGCTGGTCTTGCAGGGCGACAGAGGCGACAGATCCGCCAACACCTTGCTGAACCTCCACTCGTTCTGTGAAGCCCGCGCCGGGAGAATGCATTTTATTCCGCATGGCCACCGCAGCAAAGACCAGTGAATCATCGGCGCTGGTGGAGAGATCAAAAGAATAGGAAGCGCTGTCGGTTCCGCCCGAACAGAACCCACCTGTCCCCGTGGTATTGCCGGAAATTACGTTCCCGATCGGCACGCCACCGCTTGCCCCAGAGTATCGTGACACTGCGATGACGGCGTTGTCCGCAACGCCCGCCAGGGTTGCCGTCACGTTCCCATTCCCACTCGGAAAGCCTTGCGCTTGCCAGAGGACGACTCCAGTTTGATTGCGACCGGAGCATTGTTCTCCTACCGCGGTCCAGCTCAAACCAAGCCCGGACACCGCCACCACCGACTGGTGAGGTTTGGCTGAAATCACCGCCAGATACAGATGGTCGGCGGCAGCTACAACATCTGCGGCAGTAGTCACGCCGCTGGATGCGGAGGAAGCACCGGTTTGAACCTCTTCGAAGGCCACCGAGGCGCCCAACGGCGCAAAAGTGGCAATCAGGCTGGTATCGGAACGAATCGTCAGGAAGAAGGTGGGGGCGGTCGAGCTGACGTCTCCGCTCCAACCCACAAACTCGGCGCCGGGATCAGGTTGGGCCGTCAGGGTAACCACAGTGCCATCTTCGTAGACACCCCCCGGGGGACTCAAACTGACGCTACCCGGTCCCACGACACTCACCATCAAACTGAATTGTCCGGCTGGGAGCTGGCTGAAAGTGGCGGTGACGCTCTTATCCGAGTCCATTGTGATGGTGGCGGGATTGTCGAAGCCGGCCAGGTCGCCGCTCCAGGCGCTAAACTCGAAACCGGGGGAGGGCAATGCGGTCAGGGAGACCAGGGTACCCTCCACGTATTCACCGCCCGGCGGACTCAAATCGACGGTGCCCAAACCCATCGTCTGGACCAGCAGGGTGTGAACGGGTGCCAGGGAAATGTGGTTATGAAGGTAGTATCGACTGGCCTGATCGCTTGCCAGGACCACCAGACCGCTGGCCAAACCCAGGTTCTGCTTGGTGGAGGTGGCATTGTTGATTTTGGCGTCAAGAGAGCTCTGAATGAAAGGTTGTCCCAGACCCGATTCGAAATTGATATTGTCGACAGGCGTGCTCTTGAAGTAAATGGCTCCGCCTGACTCGGGGGTGGTGGCAAACACGAACAAGTCATTGTTGTCCTCGTCGATCAAGACGATGGGCCGGGTATGGTGATCTCTTACAAGGCCGAAAACGTGTCCCAACCAGGAGCCGTCTGGATCGCGCGCCAAGATCAAGACAAGGGGATCGTCTGAAGCGCTGAGGCTCGTTTTGATGGCCGCAAAAACACGCCCTGTTCCGTCCGTCAACATGGACTTGAGACTAATGTGATCGTCCGAGGAGGCTCCAGGATCCGGCCCTGGCACGGCGATTGTCGTCACTCCCCACACTTGGTCGCTGTCTCCATCGTGATGCACGGCGAAGTGAAACTTCTTCAGTTTCTGGTTGCTCCACATGACACCGATCTTGTTGATGCCAAAAGAGATGATGGAAGAGATATCGTCGCTGGTAACGTCTGTGTTCACCACCGGAATCACAAACGGCTGGCCCCAGTCCAGATCGCTGGATAGACTATGGTTGACCATCACCTGGCTATTCTCCACATAGGTGACCCAGAGCAGTCCCGTCGAATCCTTGGCGACGACCAGCGTCTCGGACTTCCCCCCTGTTACTTCTATTGGAAAGCCCGTATCCAACCCGTAGGAACGGGTCATGCTTTGATAGCTGAAGCGGTACAGTCTTCCCCACTGGGAAGGACTCGTGGACGGTTGGGCATTTTTTGTGAACACATGGGAGACGATGTAGAGCTTTTGTGTGGTCCCCTCCCAAAGCGCGTCCGCCAGGCTGTTGCTGCGATCGTCGACAGCGGTTCCCGTGTCAATCCAACACTGCGTCGACGGGTCCAGTTGATAGATGTGATAGCTCTGGGCCGCGTCACTGTAAAGACTGCCCCACCAGTATCCGTCGTTGAACCAGAGTTTGCTCTCCGGTTTCTCCCCGGTTGGAGTGGAGAGACTGTCAGAACCATATGAAAAGTCTCGGTAGCCGGCTTCAGCGGGCGACGAGGGACTGACTCCAGACATCTGAAGAACGCCCGCCAAGAGGGCCGCCATCCCCCTGATCAGGCTCTGGTGCAGGAGAAAACGGGGAAGGCGCAAATGCTGCGGAAGTCCAGGTCCTGTCTCAGGCCTCGAGAGTGACCCCCTCTCAGACCTTCTCTCTTCCTCGGTGCTTCTCTCGGACAACAAGTATGTCCCTCCCTGGGCGGAATGGGATCCCGGGCGAACCCGAGTTGTTGGCAGCATCTTGGACCTCCGACGACCTCGCGTTCGAGCCGGTTGGCTAGCCCGGACTATTCACCAGCTTTCTGCTGCGGCGCCGTTATCATCCGCGCTGACTGCGTTGCCCACCCTCGACCTCCTCAACGTAATGCACGACTACGCCTCCGGGGGCCTCGGTGGCTACTTGATCAGAGTATTCCCCGTTCTGACCGGGCGCAGGGCTCGGGTGGGCCGCGCTGCCATCTTCCTCCGCCGCCGCTTCCCGCCCAGCAGAAGCCTGCCGATTCTGAAGAGATCGTGAAAAAAGGGGGCGGGATCAGTCACGGAAAAGAGGGCACAGGCTTTGCGGCCACGCCATGACCGCCACCATTCCTTCAGGGTGAGGTCACCGCGGCACCAATAGTACAAGGCGGACTGCAGATCACGACGCAAGTGAACCCACTTGACGCCGCTAGGAGGCTGGTGCAAGTTCGGCGGCAGAGGACGACCCACCGTCTCGCAGTACTGTGTGTAGAGGAGTTCTACGCCGCCCGCTTCGGCAATGGCGGATCTCCCCGTCGGCCGACCGATGTTGGGTTCAATGATATAGTGTTTGCCATCCCGGCGATGGCGTTTCATCTCGATGTAGCCGAGACCTCTGTAGCCGACGCTGCGAAACAGGCCAATGCAGGCCTTTTGAACCTCATCATTGCGGCACTCAACGGCCAGGCATCCCATTCCCGTTTCAGGAGGCCACTGCCGAACCTTGCGACTGACAAAGGTCACGAGCGGTCGTGAATGGGCATCGAAATAGCAATTACAAGTGTAGAGATTGCCGTCGGGTCCCTCGATCCACTCCTGAACCATGAGTTCCTGGACCCACCCCCGGCAACGATCATACAGGACCAGAAACTCGTCCGCGTGCGTCGCCTTGAAGACCTTCTGCCGGGTTTCTCTTTCCCAACCCGGTGTCTTGATCGGCGGTTTCAAGATGCAAGGGAAGGTGAGCGACCGGGCCGCCTTCTCGGCGTCAGGCCGACTCTTCAAAAGGAAGGTTCGGGGAACGGGCAAGCCCTTTTCCTGAGCAAAGGTATAGAACCGGATCTTATCAATCAACGTTTCAACCACGTCCCTTTCGGGCAAAACAACATGGTAGTTTTCCCGCACCAAGTGACGATGTCTTGACAACAACAACACGCTCGTGTCTGTGCAGGGAAAGAGCACGGCTTTCGCCCCCAATTCCCGTCCCAGCATTCGGAGTGTCGTGACGAAATCGAGGCTGGCGGTGTCGGCAAAAAGGATTTTTCGGCAGACTCTCGTACGACAGCAGTAGTGGGTGGGGTCCTTTGCGATAGCGATGACCGGAACTCCGCGACTGGCGAGTATCCGCGCTGTTTGCAGACCCGTTACGCAGTCGAGTCCGATGACCACGGCAGAGGGATTTTCGATCACTTGGGCACTTGATTGCATCTGGATTTCTCCGTTTCGTGGCTGCCTCCCGAACCAACAGGAGACGGAAGCGTGACTAGCCCGCGCTGTGCCCCGAAAAAGCCACACCGATGTTGAGTTCAGATTGTCAAGTCGTGATGGATGCGGCGATATTGGCGGCAACGGAGCGGTGGTGGAGGATCTCCGAGTATTTTAGCAGTTGAGCACGGAGAGTTGTCAGCGCGGTGCGGGATCCAATGTTGATCCGCCGCAAGCGCAGCCGATGGGCGGGGGGGAAAAAGTTGATTCCAGGCTCGGTCGTAAAGGCGAGAAGGAATCCCTCTCTGGCCAGGAGGCGAACGATTCGGTCCGTAACTCGGCCACCTGGATAGGCGAAAACCGGGAGCACGGGGCCGACCTGGAGTTCCAAATCCCTCATCGAACCGGTCACTTCATCGCGAGCCTCTTGCCAAGAGATGTGATCCATCAGCGGATGAGTGCGGGAGTGCGCGGCCAGCGATACGCCTTCACCTGCCAGCCGTCGCAGGGCGCTCCAGCTCAATACCAGGTTCCGGGGGGAGGGAGCGTCAAGCTGGAAGCAGATCTCCTCCACCAAGCCCATAGCTTCCTGATGCGGCAACGATTCAACACCTCCCTTCAACCGGTTAAAGGACTGATCCCGCTGCCGTGCCGTTTTGAGAGAAAAACGTCCCCAAGGGGTCGACAGCAGGTCCCTTCGCAAGGTGGAGTGCAGGGCCTGGTGCAGTCGATCCCACCAGAACATCCGCCCGGGTTGTCCCGGAAAAGTGGTGGGCACAAAGAGTGTTGCGGGAAGGCGGTAACGCTTCAGGATTGGCCAGGCGTGCTCTGAAAAGTCGCGGTAGGCATCATCAAAAGTCAGAAGCACCGCCCGGGGTGGGAGCGTCCTGCCGCGGCGAAAACAATCGACCAGCTCCGCCATTGAGAGCACGCGGTAACGAGTCGAAAGGTGCCTCATGTGCTGGTCAAAAACATCCGGCGCAACGGTGCCTCTTGGGTAGAGTAAACTTCCCGGGTCCGGCCAGTCGACTCTATGGTAAGTCAGAACCCGCAACAGGTTGGGAGTATTCTGATCCCAGTGTTCCAGAAGAGTCACGAATTTGGCAACCACTCGGCTCCGAGAGGCCACTGAAACGGCAGTCTTGATCAGCAAACTCATTGACAAAGTTCCTTGCCAGGGCCGCCTAGAGGCCCGAAACAAGTTCACAAAACGGTCAAGTCGCGCCAGCGGACAGGCCAGGAGGGCCGACACAAAGGCGGTTATGGCAGCCGAGTCATCACTTCAATGGTCGTTTGGAGGTATGAGGTTGCTGGCTACCTGCTTGTCGCCGAATTCTGAGAATTTCGCTCCCATGCGGCACTGCAAACTGAACCGAAGCGTCAGAGCCCGGCCCAATCCGGATGGCCACTCACTGACGTTCGTGGTGCAGTCACCGCGCCGGAATCGCTCAACCTGCGGAACCCAATTTCAAATCTCTCTGGTTAGATTTGGCGCGCCCCGGGTGCTTTCACTCCCTTGCTGCCCACACCCGAAAAACGATTGCGCGGTACCGGCGTGAAACCAGCTGGATGAACCGGACTATCCTCCGGGGCGGGGCGTCTGGCACGAGTCCTCTCCTGGTAAGAAATTCCGAATCGACTCGGCTACTGTGCGTGTGACCTCATCGGCTGGCCGCGCAGCGTCCAGGATGAGAAAATTCGGGACGATTCTCTTCAGTCGCAGGTACTCTCTACGGCGCTTTTCCAGCAACTCGACGCTCCCTTCGCCCTTGCGAGCGAAGAGCACTTCAGCCGGGGCGTCAAGGCAGATCACTAAATCAGGCCTGGGATAGAAGCGTTTGAGCACAAGGCCGTGGATTCGGCGGACGAGTCCTCGCCGGTCCTCACTCTGGACATCATGGGCGTAATAGTCGCAAAAAAAGTGCCGGTCAAGCAGGACGATGAAGCCACGGTATTGGCAATACCATGCGTAGACTTGCCGAAACCACTCTTCGGCCATGAGGTTGAGCACCCACAATGTGGATTTGAGTTGCCTCAGGGCGCACGCGATCCCGTTCCCGGAACGTCTTCGGGCGACTGCCGCAGGAGGGGGGCCACCTTGACAAGTGGACTTGCCCAGGCCGCGCTTCATGCTGTGCAGGAAACGCGTAGTGGGTAAGAGGAGATTGCAGGAGTCCAGGTTGACGCCCATGTAAAGGTACTTCAGGGGGAGCCGGAGTTCATGCGGAAGCCGCCGACCGACCGTGGACTTGCCCGCCCCGTCGGCTCCGACCAGCGCAACAGTTATCATGATCTATTCCCTCGTTGCGGCATCTCAACAGGGTCTCGATCACCTGATTGACCTTGTCGCCGCTCTGATTCCATGCAAAGTTTCTCTCCACGAAGCGACGGGCTCGGGCATCCGGCCGGGGGTCCCGGGAGAGTTCGATGATTCGGCCAGCGACCTCTTCGACCCAAGACCGCCATCCCCTCACCACCTGGATGGGGGCCGGTTGACCCCGCTCCGTTCGCAATCCCTCAGCCGCCAATGGAGAGGCGATGATCGGCACTTCCATGGCCATCGCTTCCAGCAGCTTGTTCTGCATACCGGCCGCAAAGCGCAAGGGGGCAACAAACAGGGTGGCGGCGTTCAAGTAGGGGCGCACGTCATGAACAAACCCCGTCACGCTGACACCCGGCTGCCGGCCCAGTTCAACAAGCCGAGGAGTGGGATCACGGCCGACGACTATGACGCGAACATCTGGAAGCACGGTTCTCAAGGGGGGAAGAATCTTTCTGATCAGGCAAACCGCGGCATCCACGTTGGGCCGGTAATCCATGGCCCCGGTAAAGACGAGGGTACGATCACCCAGCCTTGCCGCCGACCGTTTCCAGAAATCAAGATCTACGCCGTTGTGCACGATCGTTGTGGGGTTTCTGTGGTTTCCCACAACTGCCTCCCGATCGCGGGCGGAAATAAAGAGGGAATGCTGGGCCCGCAACAGGAGACGTCGTTCCCTTTGACGGACGGAGAGGTACTCCAGGAGAAGCAGAATCAGCCGCGGCGGGCCCGCATACCGCATGCTCCGACGGATTCTCATGGAGGTCGCGTCGCAGAAGTCGGCAATCAGGGGCAACTCAGCGACGGGTTGGACGGCCGGGAAGGTGTATTTACCACAAAAAACCAGGTCGAAGCGCTCCCTTGAAGCCAACTCCTCGACCGCTTGCCGCATTTGGCCCACCGACTTGTCGACCCCCATCAGGGACCGCATGCGTCTCAGGCACTTTTGAAGAGGCGCACGGCGCCTGGCGGGAACGCGAAAGACCTGAACGCTCCGGGTAAACGGGCGCAGTGCCGCCAGGTGCTCTCGCCTGAAGGTTGGAGTGGCCAGAGAGAGGAGAGTAATAGTGTGGCGGCGAGCCAGTTCCTTGATCAGGAAATAGTGCCGCAAGTACCCGCTTGTCAGTGGATAAGGGAAACCATTGCTCAGATACAGAATATGCATCCTTCACTCTCCAGTCGTGGATTTCCCACACCCGCCGACTGCGGTCCCCAACCTCGGTCTGGTGGCGGGAGCGACACCGCCACTCGCGAGCCTCAGTTTTCCACAAGACGAGTGGCTGCTCCGGCCGGGCCTGGCTCTGCCGGCGGTCACCACTCCAACTCGGCATGGTGTTCGATGGAATAGCGCCATAATGCGTAGTATCGGTTTTGTCGCAGCCAACTGGCCGAGTGACCTTCAAGCGGCCCCCCCCGCTCGTTGCGAAAGCTAATGCGACACACCAGATTGGCCAGATAGCGGACCCAGACTGCCACGAACAAGGCTTTGAGGATCTCGGTTGTTAATTTCAGCCGAACCGCATACGCCTCGGCATAGACCCCGGCCCAGGCGGCCGGATTGAAGAACGCCGCCTGAAACGCCTTCAAACAGGCCTCGGTCGAACGGGCCTTGTGGCGAGCAAAGGCCGCATAGGTCAGAAAGAGGAAGAGGTCACAGGCCGGTAGCCCTATCGGATCGGCCAACTCCCAGTCGACAACGCCGACCCTCCCGTTTCCGAGAGAGATCAGGTTGGGGTGGCTCAAATCCCCGTGCTCAAACACCAAGGGAAGGTCTACGCGGCGCAAAGCTGCCACGATTTCCCCTGTCCGCTCCAACAGGAGCTTCTCTTCGCCGCAAGGGGAAAGTCCCTCTTCCAAACGCCGCAGGGGCTTTTCGACGAGTCTTTCATACCAGGCGGAGTCAACTGCCGACGAAGTGTGCGCCGGCAACTGCAGTGCGAACAGCCAGCTGAGGATGGACTGACACCACTGATCGGGGTCTGCCCTCAGCGCCGCGGGATTCAATGGGAGCCCGACAAGGGCGGTTTCGACCAGGATGGATCGCCCTCGATACATTTCAAATGCCAGCACTCGTGGTGTCGAATCGAAACCGTTCGGCCGACGTGCCTGGATCGCCCGCAGATTGGCCGCCTCCCGCCACAGGTTTCTGGCGGGGCCACTCAGGCGGGGCACTTTAGCCACCAGCACCGGATCGGGCAGCCCTTCCGGCAGAGCGATGAACAGAACATGGGTCGATGTTCGAAAGCGGGGAGTCAGAATGACGCAGGTCAATTGTTCGGGAGCCCCAAATTGCTGAAGTCCACAGCGTTCCCAGTTCTCTCGGAGAAAAGAAGAGAAAGTATTCATGACTCGCTCTGCCTACATCCCTCTGGTCGGACCTGCGAGGGCGACATCGCCATGTCGGAGATGCAGGTCGTCCGTCGGCTCGATTTCATCAGCGCGCGGAGTTGCCTCCGGGGACCGAATGTGTCCAGTCAGTCCAACCCATGTTCTTGCCGCAGGCTGTAGGCGAATGGTTCCAGAAGCTGGTTCCATAGAAGTAATCCACCAGCGGCAGTTGCCAGGCGTCGTCCCCCTGGACGGGAAACCCTGCCTCACGATAGAGCCACTTATAGGCCCGCAGCAAAGCTCGATCCCCCCACTCAAAACTGTCGAAACCCGCACGGTGCAAAATCACTGCTTGGACAATGGCCCCTTGCAAGGCCTCATAGACGTAGTTTTCATGGGGTGGAGGCCATCTGAACTCGCCGCCCCGACGCTGGTCATCGGGCAAGACACCGTCAATCAAATGAGCGCCTTTCCAGCAACCTCTTGGGTTGATTCCGACGGGGTTGTTGGGATCACACTGCCAGGAAAGATCGTTTCCGAACTGGAAACCGTTGTAGGCCTTTGTCTCACCCAGCCATCCCCTGAAGACCCGGGCAGTGCGCTCCAGTTCTTCCTGATCTCTCAGGTAGGCGGCGACCGCCGCCCGGCTGGCACCCGCATGAGTACCCCAGTTGTTGGGCCTTTTTTCGTGGGTCGATCGTAGCGTTCTGTCCCGCAGAGGCTCGTCCAGCGTTTCCCCTAACCAGGATCGAAAAGGGCGGTCTCCAGCTTCTGGAAGGTGGACGAGGTCGGCGGCGATAACGTAGGCGGCCAACTTTCGCCCCAGCGCCAGCGTGCGCCCCCCCCGCTCGCTGCCGATCGCATCGAGACAGTGTTGGATCACTTCGAGACGGTATTTCTCTTCTCCGGTGCGGGCATACACGAGAGCCTTGGCCAGAACGCTGACATTGTTGTACTGATCCTGGTCGCTCAAGTCAGGGGGCCCGGCAGGCCGGTCGGCTCCCTTTTTCAAGCGCGCCCAGGCCCGGCCCCAGGTCGGCAGTTCGGCCAACTCATCCGGGCTGATCCAGATTCCCTGCTGGTTCTGTCGACCGGGAGGGGCGGCGGCAAGAAGGCTCGCCAGCAAGACCAGGGTGGTGACACTAACGCTAACCAAAAATATTTGAAATTTTGATTGCATCGGTTGGGCGATTCTGGCGGCAAGTCACTGAACCACGAACGTGAGCGAGTGGCCATCCGGATTGGGCCGGGCGCTGACGCTTCGGTTCAGTTGACACGGCATGGGCAAGGACCCTCCGCATACGTCACCGTATTTATGAACCGTAGTCCAAGGCGGTGACGGACGCGCTTCAATTGGCGGACTGCTTCCTGCTCGATCATTCCCGGTGTTTCCCCCTGATTGTCCCCACCCGACCCCGCCGGCGAGAGCATCCATTGTGATCACGATCCGGCTCCACCAGTCCATGCCATCGGCTCCAAGGCGGCATCGACTGGAGCTTTCTCCCGGGCCTGAAAAATACGTAACGCGGCTCCGGCCAGGCCCAGCAAAAGCCAGTAATAGCGCTGGTAGGACATGTGAAGAAACAGGGCGGTCCCCAGGTAGCACACAATCCCAAAAAAGAAGGCGGTGGCCAGACCCGCCAGGTCGGGATGCGCCTCCCGCATCCGGGAACGGGCCACCCACAGCCGCCGCAGCATGGAGCCGACGATCGCCATGAACAGACAAAGCCCGATCAACCCGGTCTCAGCCGCCAGCTCAAAATAGAGTGTGTGAGCTCTTCTGGGCTTGGGGAGGTCGCGAAAGGCAACAGCGGGATTCAACTGGTACTCCATCGAGTAAAAAGGCGTGTAATTTCCGGGTCCGACACCCAGAAGAGGATGGTCGAGGAAAACCATCAGAGCTGCCAGCATCTCGGTGGTCCGCCCCCTGATGACTGCTTCCGGCTCGATCTCGGCCTGGCGCGAAAACAATCCTTCAACACCCCAAAGAGTTTCCAGCCTTGTCAGATAGCCCGGGGCTGCGAACAGCGCCATTATGACGAGACCGCCAACAGCGGCCAACCCCCGGGAAGGCCGGATCATCCGCAGCAGGGGAGCCAGGAGGATAACGACGACAATTGTGACGAACGCCCCGCGGGAATAGGAGAGCAAAATTCCCGAAAGAATGAGCAATCCAATGGCGGCGGCCACAATTCTCTTCCACCGGTGACGGGCCACCCAGTACTGAAAAAACGCCAGGGGCAAGATCATCAGGAGGATTTGCGCGTAGCGATTGGGGTCGCCCAGCGGGCCCTGGGCCCGGTCGCCCGTGCGGACCCTTTCATCCGGTGCGGTCTCCTTCGTCACGAACAGACGATTTCTCTGCGCCAGCCCCCCAAACTGATTCTCGTAGGAATGGGTCACCTCCTGGAACAGGCTGAGTGCGCCAAGCAACGCGCCCGTGAGCAGCAGCACCCAGATGATGCGCCTCAGGGTGGAGGGCCGGCGCACCACGTTGACAACAAGCCAGTAGAGCACCAGCCCTTCAACGACGAAGTTGGCCGTCCAGCCGACCGCAACCTTCAGATCTTTCGCGAAAACGCTGGAAATCAGGAGAGCGAACAGGAACATGAACATCCAGATAAAAGTTCGATCGGCGACCAGGTTCTCCTGGCGCAGGAACAGCTGATCGGTCAACGGAATGAGGAGCAGCAATGAAGCTGAGCCGGCCACTAAGGAAGGGACTCCGTAAAGCTGGGTGGCAATCCCACCGACATTGCTGTAGAGAAAACAGACGACGGCCAAAGTCGCCAGCTCCGGCCAGCGGGAAGCGATACCCACACCGACCCCCAGCGCCAGGGCCGCCGCCAGCAGGAAGGGGTTGTGTGCCAACATCAAGAGCACCAGAGCACCGCAACCAAGAAACAGTGCCGCCGGTCGGAGCCTTCTCTCCAATGAGACGAAGTCAGGATTGAGCATGAGCTATTCGCCCGGGAGGTTTTAACCTTGGCAGCTAGGTTGAGCGATTCCGCCGCCAGGTCACTGAACCACGAACGTTAGTGAGTGGACCATCCGGATTTTGGCGGGGCGCTGACGCTTCGGTTCAGTTTACAGTGTTCCAGAGTGTTGCATGAAATTTTGTCCCTCGGCTGCTGCCAGTTGCCAGCTCTGAGAAAGGGGCGCACGTCGTCAAGACAACGCATCTGAGAGTAAAATTCTCAGAATTCCGCGGCAAGCAGCTAACAGCCGGAGCGTTGGGCCACCACGCTGAAGCGCCGCAACGTGCGCATGAGTATGCCGCTCTGGACCGCCAGACGAACAAGCAGCCGCAGGCAGCGCCCCGCAGACTTGCCGCGGACGGAGTGGGTACCGTAAAGCAGGGCCGCCGGGTCTTGGAGCGGAATGATCCTGGTGCAGGCGGCAAAATCCCTGCAGTGCCAGTAAGCCTCCACTTCCCGAAATCCAAGTTGCTCGAAGGTAGAGATGTAGTGGTGAGGATAACAAGGCCGCGCTCCATCTTTTCTCGTCCTGCGGAGCGAGGCCCAAGAGAATGGAGAAGAGCCCTTCCAGTGATGGGACTCGACGTAGAGAAAACCTCCAGGCCGGAGCAGGTCAGCCGCGCTCCGCAGTGTCCTGTAGGAGGGTCTGCTGGCGACGGCAACGTCGAAGTGTCCACTGACGGGGGCGTCGCCCGCCCCCGTCTCGAAAACAGTCAGATCGAAGCTGAACAAGCGCAACGACTCTACCAGTGGCCCGTCGACAACGCCCAGATAGGCCACGCGCCCTAGATTCGGGTCCGGCAGCAGGAAGCGCCAGTCCACTCGCCGCGAGGCCTCAAGTACGGCGTCGGAACGAGTCAGTGTCTGTTTGGTGATCAATGCGTTCTCCCTGCAAGTTCACCAACTGTCTACTGCAGCGGCGAAATCATCCGGGCTTAGGAGCCCTTTTCTCCGAGGGATTGTAGCGAGGCGCCGGAAAGCCTGTTCTGGTCGAAGATCCCGTTGTCCCCGCTGCGGGAGCCTGCTCCCTACCGACAGCTATACCCCCTTGCCCAACCTTTGCCCCGTTTTCAGAATCTGGCAACTGGCTGCAGCCGAGGGACAAGATTTGATGGAACACTGCAAACTGAACCGAAGCGTCAGCGCCCGGCCAGGTCCGGATGGCCACTCACCCACGTTCGTGGTTCAGTGACTTGGCAGCCGAATTGCTCAACCTGGCTGCCCTGGAGCCTGACCCCACAAGGGGTGGAGAGCATGAAACAGGGCCTGCATGGGCACTGGGTAGGGGTGGTAGACCGAGTAGGTCTCTTTTCCCGTCAACAACCGGCGGAGGGCCGACCTCTCGAGCTCTTCCACCCCCTCAATGAATTCGTTGCTGGCCTCCGGGAAAGCGAAGCGAAACTTCCGATAGTAGGACATGAAGCGCATTCGCTCTTCCTGTAACGAAAAGACCATCCGCCTGGCCACCTTGCGCGGGTCGGCGGGCCGGACGGTGACCCTCGGTTCCCGGTGACTGGCGACAAAGAGAAGGCGCTCGAAAGTGGCCCCATCTTTCGAATTGGGACCGAAGAGATCTCGGGGAGCAATGTTGATCCACTGCTGATCCTTCAACAAGGCCCTCAGCCGTCGGGCCAGGCCGTGCCAGGCCCAAGAGCGCCCGCTGCTCTGTCGCAAAGCCCCCTCGACCAGCCCGACCAGACGGCGCAGCGTCCAGAGCCGGACACGATCACGCCTCCCGATGCAGCTCCGGAACTGGGGCAGGTTCTGGAGGTGCCAGTCCCAGATCCGGATAGGCTCGGGAATCCCGTACATGCGTCCCTCATCATTGATGTAGACCCACTCGTCACCCACATAGTTGGCTCCGTTGGCCGCAAACGCCAGCAGTGTCTCGGTCTTTCCGCCCTTTGCCCAACCGGTGGCCAGAACGCCAACTCCCTGGTAGTCAAAGGCAGAAGCGTGGAGGGGGAGCACGCCCTTGGCAAGGGCGGTCAGATTGAGAATGGGAACCAGTAGCGGAACAGCCGGCAGCCCCTTTTCACAATGGATATGGCAATGGCCGCCGATCTGGTCAAAAGGAATCCGCACTCGGACGCGCGACTTCCCTTTGCCGCTCAAAACAAAAAAGCCGTCACGGCTGAATCCCGCGTCCTCCACGCCAAGATAGCGGAGGGGAGGGTCAGGGAGCTGGTCTGCAAAGTGAATGACGATCTCAGGCGGACGACCCAGGGGCCTTCGAATGGGCCCCAGTTGCCCGTCTACCGCGGCCACATCACCCGGAGAAGGGTTGAGCAGGCGCACGCCAACGATGCCGTGGAGATCGTAGTCGACCCGCGTCCGGGCGCGGTCGGCGGTCAGGTGGCGAACAGATCCCTTTCCGAGCAGGTTCTCTGAACCCGGCCGGTGCTGAGACTCAGAGCTCAGATCCGAAAATCCGGAGGAGCCGGTTTCATGAGCGGAAAGGCCTGTCGCTCCCATAATCGTAAAGGTATTCGGGCCTGCTGATGTCCACATTGTTGATGACCGTACCCAAAACTCGGGCCTTGACCCGGGCCAGGTGCCAGAGAGCCTTCTCGACTGCGGCCCGAGGCGTCTTGCCTCCTTCAATCACCACAACGACCTGGTCCGCTTTGCGGGCAAGAATCAACGCATCGGTATTGGGAATCAGAGCCGGCGTATCCATGACAATAGCATCAAAGAACTGGCTCAGCAGGTTCAGTGCACGGTCCATTTGAGGTGAAGCGATCAGCTCCACCGCGCTGCCTGCCCCAGTCCCGGCGGGGAGGAGAAACAGATCCCGCATCTCGGTCTCCCGAACCTGCGAACACAGATTGGACTGGGCGCAAAGGAATTGACTGATCCCCTGCCCGCTCTCAATGCCAAAAAAACGGGGAATTGACGGAGAGCGCAGATTGAGGTCGATGAGGAGAGTGCAGGCGCCGCTTTGGGCCAGGGAGATAGCCGTGTTGACGGCCGTGGCCGTCTTCCCTTCTCCCTGCAAGGCCGAGGTTATGAGAACTCTGACGGGTCGCGCCGCCTCACCCTGCAAAATTGCCGTGCGTAACCAGCGGTAGGCTTCCCAGTGCCGACTCTCACGTCCATCACCAGCAACGGGCACCACTTCGACAGGTGGACCGCCGTTCTCAGGGGGGGGCAATCGTCCAGAAAGAGTGGGAATCGCCTCAAGTTTCGGAATCACTCCCAGGCAGGGCGCCGAAAGAAGTCTCTCCGCTTCCTCCGCCGTTCTGAGAGTATCGTCACTGGATTCCAGCAGCAGAGCCGACCCCAGACCAATCATCAATCCGAGGAGCAACGAGATGGCGAGGTATTGAGACCTGTTCGGCCAATAGACCTGCCGTGGCACTCGTCCACGCTCGACCAATCCGGTCTCAACGGAATCCTCCGCCACCGCCACACCGGCTTCTTTGACCCGCTGCAGGAGGCCTTCGTAAAGGGACTTGTTGGTTTCCACCTCTCGCTGGAGCATCTTGAATTCGATCAGATCCTGATCCAGCTGGCTGGCGGACTTCACTTGTTTTCGCAGGCGTTCCGAAAGAATCCGGTAATGGTCCAGCGATACCTGGTAGTCTTGCTTTGCCTGGTCCAGAGCCCGTTGTTTCTCGAGGCGGAGCTGTTGGGCCACCGTCCCCGTTTGTTTCTCAATTCGGACCGTCTCAGGCCAGTTGCGCCCGAACTGAGTCTGCAAACTGGACCGTTTCTGTCTCAGAGTGGTGAGCCGAGCTTCCAGGTCGAGGATGGTGGGGTTTTCCAGGCCAGCGGGAAAATTCTCCGCGGAAGCTTCATTCAAGGCCAACCGTTCTGCCTGCAGCGACATCAAAGTCGATTCCACTTTGGTCAACTCACGGTTCAGGTCGACCAACTTCTGCAACGCGATTCCCTGGTTCTCATCGAGTTTCAAAATGTCATTTTGACGGGCGTATCGGACCCACTTGGCCTCAGATGCCTCCAGATTCGCCTTCACCTCCAGCAACTGCTTCTGAAGCGCGTCCCGAGTCCTTTCCAGAGCCTGACTCCGAGCCTCGAACTCCGACTCGAAGAAGGTCTCGGCAAAGGCGTTGACGATTTTGGCGGCAAGTCGAGGATCGTGGGCATCGTAGTCAAGCTGAAGAAGCTGGGTGCCCGAAATGAGATGCACTTCAAGGTTTTTCAGCAGTTCGTCGGCAAGCTCCACGTCCTTCGCCCCACCGTCTGACGGCTCTGTCTTGAAGAGGCGGTGGACGGAAGTGAAGAGCTGGAAGATCGGATCCAATAGCACTCCCCGGTGGCTTTCGAGGTTGAAGACGGGGTCCTCCGCCAGACCCAGACGTTGCACGACTCGTCCAGCCAACCGATCACCCCGCACAATCTCTTTCTGCGTCTGAACATAAGTTTCGACTCCCCGTAGTCCCCAGGTGGCGCCGCCCGGGCTCGGGTAGGGCGACACGTTGCCGGAGCCGGGACTGACCTGGATCTTGGCAGTGGAGCGGTAGGTCGGGGTAAGCGTCATGAGCTGTGCCACCGTCATCAGCATGAGCACGAGCGTAGCGCTTGAGATCAGCAGCCAACGCCTCAGCAACAGGTGCCACAAATAGGAATAGAGGTTGGGCAGGCTGATTTCATCCCTCCGGGGAGGGGGCGTTGGCCGGGCTTGCTCCCGTGCAAGCCAACCAAAGGAGGCCAGGATGGAGCGGCGTCTCACCAGGTCGTTCAGATTTCGTCCGCTGACGCTTTCCATGTTACTCCTCACTTGCCCCTGTCGCTCGGCACTGAGTACGAAAGAGCCGGGAGAGACGGGAGGCATTGATCTCGAGGTTAAAGTCCCGTATGACCGTCCTTCGGGACGACTGCCCAATCCGCCGGCGAAGTCCGGGATCCTGTTTCAGCCTTCGCAAAGCTCTGGCCAGCCCGCGCGAGTCTCGGGGGCGAACCAGAAACCCATTGCGGCCGGACTCAATCAACTCCGGAATCCCGGAGATGTTGCTGGCGACAACTGGAAGAGAACAGGCCATGGCCTCCATCAGGGCCACGGGAATCCCCTCCCGTTTCCCCTCCCTCGTTGGGACGCTCGCCAGAACCACAACGTCGGCTTTCCCAAGCATGTTCAACACCTCCTGCCTGGACCTGGCCCCGAGCAGATGGACGCAGTCCCGCAATTCCCAGCGGACAATAAGCCTTTCAATTTTGGCGCGGAGCGGCCCTTCGCCCACTACATGGCATCGAAAATCGACACCTCCCCGTACCAGTTCGGAACAAGCTTCCAGCAAGTATCGATGCCCCTTAACTTCTTCCAGTGATCCGACACAGAGAACCTGGAGTGGAGCCTGGGCATCGCCACCGCCGTTGGTCAGGCGGGGATGGAACAGCTCGGTATCGACCCCACAATGAATGACATGAATCTTCTGGCGGCTTTTCTCCCCGCATTCCCGAACCATGAGCTCCTTGTTGTAGCGTGAGACGGTAATGCCAAAGGCGGAGGCCTCGGTCTTCCGGGCCAGCATCCGCCTGTCAACATGCAGGTCCGAGCCGTGAGCCGTAAAGCTGTAGGGTATGCCGGTCAGTCGATGAATAATAAATGCAGCCATGGTGGGGTGGTTCACGAAGTGGCAATGGATGTGGTCGATCCCCTCTTCTTGCATGAGGTACGCAAAGCAGACAGACTTCGGCAGAATGGCGATGGCGCCACAGAAAAAATTGAGGCTGCCCCAAGTCTCCGACAACACCTCCATCCACAACCTGAAATAGCTTTTCCAGCTTCGGCGCATGAAGTAGAGGTTGGCCTTCAGAATCGAAAGCGAGAAGAAATGAAGATAGTGGGCCCGTTGGACCAGCCGTTGAGCTTCAGGGTGATTGACCGGCCGGCGCTCTCGCAGCAAAGGGTAGACCTCTATTGAAAACCCTTCTTGCTCCATTCGAATCATTTCGTAGAGAACAAAGGTCTCCGTCAACTTGGGAAAACGAGACATGATATAGGCAATTTTCGGCCCGGCCGAGTCCGTCATCACGCTCCAGCGACCGAATCGTCCGCGGGCTGCCATGGCGACGCTTCACACCAAACGGCGGCTCTGGACGGGTGGGGAAAAACAAGAGCAGCCAGGCGTGCTCTGTTGCGCGGTTCCAAGATCAGACGAAGCAGGCTGACGTAACGCCCGTCTTGCACGGAAGAGGGGGCGAGCATCGCGACTTCCTTCAGAGCCCGATGCATCCAGCAACTATAAAAGAGCGGCTCTACCAGACTCTGCCTCACTCCTATTCTCTGGCAGTAGTCTCGAATCGCCTCGGAGAAGAGGAGCGTCAAAGGTGAACCGAGCAAAAAATGTCGGACAAAGTTATCCAGGGCATCGCCATGGCCCTTGATTCGACGAGCCCAGGACCCGTAAGCCCTCAGAAAATAGAAAAGATCCCAAAGCGGCATGCCTTTGAGCTCACTGGACTCCCAGTCGAGGAAAATGACGTCGCCGGAGGGGGAAACCAGGATGTTGTGAGTGCCCGGGTCTCCATGCTGGACGACCGTCGGAAGTCTCACTTCGCGACGAGTCAGTCGTTCCAGTTGGCCCTCCAGGAAAGCTCTTTGGCGCATGTCGAGCCGATAGATTCCATTAAAACCATGGTACAGTCGTTGCAGGGCAGTGCCCATTGCTTCACGTTGGCTCTCCCGGGCGGAAGAGGCTCCGAGTTGAGTGATCCAGGAAATGCCGGCCCGGGCTATTGGACAGGAGGACGTCGCCCGGGTTCGGGCTCGAAACGGGTCTCCCTCGATGGCCTTTTGCACCGCGATCGCCCTCCCGGCGTGATACCCGAGGAAGAGTGGTGTCGGCAGCGTCCCCTCCTTGACAAACCCTTTGTGAACCAATAATGAGAGAACTCGATGCTCATGTTCCAGCCGGTAGTTGAAGCAGGGCGACCGCGTCACCTTCGCCACCACATCGGCGCAACCCCTCCTGGTGAAGAAGAAAAAGATGATTTTGTTGGAGTTGCACTTGCCCCGAGCCGAGACTCCAAACCGATGGTCCTCGAGATCGATCCCGTGATCGGCCGCCAAAGTGACCAAGTACTCAGGCGGGCGCTTCCGTTCATCCGGCATGAGCGATCGCCGGATGAGACCGGCCCTGCGGGGGAGGATGTGCTGAAGCACACCCATCCGGCTCAAACATCTTCCGATTCGGCTCAGCACCCGGTTCAGCAGCGATCGCCCCGTCAAGACCTTGCTGAAAAAAAAGTGGCCGATGCGTTCATCTCCGACAGGCCCAGCCGTACGCATGGGGCCATGAAAGGGAGTCAGCCAGTAGCTTTGCACCGCGCCCAGACCCTCTTGCCTCAGATGCCTGAGGAGGCTCCGCTTGAGTCGGTGGCCGGCGAGGCGAGAGTGCTCGAAGTAGATCACTCCATTCGAGTTCAAAACCCGATTCAGGTCGGCGATCAGAAAATCGTCCCGGGCCAGTCCCTCAATGGATTCCAGTCTTTCGATGAAAACAAGGTCTATCGTCCGCGCCTGGAAAGGCAAGCTCTGGTTCTCGCTTCTCCCAATGACGGTCAGGTTCCATTCGGGAAAGCTCTTGCTGAGGAATTGGGCTCTTTCCAGTTCGGATCCATCCCTGACCACGACCGACAAGTCCGTCGACCCTTTTGACAAGACTGTCAGCGTCGATGGCGAGGGCATGCCCAGCGAGACAATGCGCCTCATCTCAAGGCTCGGCATCAGGAATCGCCAGTCGGCGCCAGCCAGATCGTTTTCAAGGTTGGTGCCTGGAGAGAAATCGCTTTCTAAGCAAGTTTCGAGCATTGACCTCTTCTCCTGCTGCCCACAGCGGCGGCGGTGGTAAAGAGTTGAAGAAATGGGGGATCGGAAAGTGGGAGCCGCCTCAGGCGGCGAACGACCCCCTTGCGCGTTTCGCTTCCTCTCAAGTTCCCGAGGCGTTTGAGTTCGGACAACTGCTTTTTTCCATCATTTATACGCGTCCGGATGAGAGCCAGTTGACCTTTGCAAGCGAGGGACCCGAGAGAACCTGGAGTCAGACGGATGATTCCATCCTTTGGATCGATCGGCTCCGGGAGACTAATAGGGTCAGGCAAGGAAGAAACGGAGAACAGGTATCCGCAACAGGGCTGGAAAAGTCTGGCCGATATCCAGTTTTTTCCTGCCCGCGGCCAGCACGAATAGAGCCGTCAAAAGCACAAAAGTCGCCCCCAGGTAGACGTTGCGGGGAGCGAAAAACTGTACTGCCACCAGGGCAAGCACTCCACCGCCGATGGTCAGGTAGAAGGAGACATATTTCCAGTCCAGCACGTGCAGCCCCGAAACGAGTCCCAGCCCGGCCTGTTTGAGGATGTTATGGAAAACCATTGTTCCCGCGGTCCCCAAGGCGGCGCCCAGTGCTCCGTAACGGTAAATCAGAATCATGTTCGCGGCCGCGTTGGTGGCCAATGTCAGCAGGTCAATGGCCACTGTGTAGCGCACTTTGCCCAGGACCTTGAGGGTGACACCGTTAAACCCGAGGGAGGCATTGAAGTAATAGCCCAATGCCAACAAGGCCAGTATCGTTGCCGACGACTCATAACGGGCCCCGTAGAGAAAAGTGGTCAAGGGAGAGGCCATACAGAAGGTCATGGCAAAGATTGGAAAAGAGAGAACGGCTGTCCAAGCCGCAGTGTTCCAGTAAAGGCTGTTGATGCCACGGGTATCCTTCCTGGCAAACAAACGGGCGGCCGCGGGAGTGTAGAGCATGCCCAGACTCGACATGACGAGAGTGTTGAAGCGGGCCGCCGGCAACACGACCCGAAAGCGAGCCACTTCCGAGGCATCGTGAAAATACCCCAGCAGAAGGACACTCACCGGGTTCATCACCACAGTCAACAAGTCGGAAGTCAGCACGGGGAGAGTGAAGGAAAGAACTTCTCGCACCGGGATGCGGAGCGTCCGGAGGCGGCAAGACTGAAAAAGCCCTCGACGGCGAAAGATGCCCAACAACACCCAGAGGTAAAGAGTCAACCCGGCGACACTGGCCAGTAGGTACCCCCAGGCCAGAAACTTGACGCTAGTCCCCAAGCTGATCAAGAGCAAAACCACCAGGAGTTTCAGACCCGGACCCAAAACATACTTGCGGAAGAAGATCGCCCGCGGCTCGCCGAAGGCAGCAAACAAGTGCACAAGAAGCAAGTCAAGTCCTTCCACGGGAACCAGAAAGACCAGAATGGAAAGCAAAACTACAGCCCGGTCTCCCTGAATCAGAAAATGAGAGAAAAGCCCCGGGGCAAGGTAGAAAGTGCCGATGATTGTCAAACCGGTTGCGATGACGACACCGCCTGACAGGAGAATCGTTCCGAACAATTTTTCGATCTCACCCTTCTCGTCGTAGATGGGCACAAAGCGACTGATCGCGCGCTTGAACCCCAAGGTGGCAAACGCCTGCCAGAATGCGACGAACGAGAGTGCATAGAAAAACAGGCCGTAATCGTCCGTGCCAAGGTAGCGGGCAAGTGACACCTGGGCCGCAAAGTTGAGCCCTACGGCGATCAGCCTGCCTGTCACCAGAAGGGTCGAACCTCGGATCTGCGGAGCTGCCGTTCCGCCGCCCGACTGGGAAGAAACCTTCTCCAACCCCTCAACTGTCACAGCTGGGCCTCTGACGACTTTCCTGACGGTTTCCGTAGACATTCCAAATCAGAGAAATGGCCTGGCGGCGCACCGCGTCGGCTCCAACAGTGGAGTCCACGACCGCCATCCGGGTAATTCTGTCCTTCAGACCCAGGTAGGCTTGTCGTTGAGCCTCCAGCCACCCCGGCGTGTGCTCGCCTTTTCTCCGGTAGAGAACCTGCCCCGGGGCATCCAGCAGGAGAACCAGATCGGGGCGGGGAAACCCGAATCCGAGCAGCCGCCGCTTCAATCTTTTCAGGCCTGAGGGTTTCTCCCTGGCCACCCAGGAGTCGTAAACGTAGCGATCGAAGACGACGAACCGTCCCCGCAACCGTTGGTACACCGCTACAGTCAATCTGTACTGCTGATCGAGCCATCGATGGATGGCTCGGATGACCTTCAAGAACGCCCTCTTGAGACTGTAAGAACCTGCCCGGGAGGAGGACCCTGGGAAATCCTCGATCCATCCGGGAGAAGGCAAACCGACCGTTCGGGAACGGGGATTACCGCCCATGTAAATCGGAATCCCACGAATGAAGGCATCCTTCGAGAGGTGGCGTGCCAGCGTACTCTTGCCTCCCCCGTCGGGGGCCAGCAGGACCACCCATACGCCCTGCCGAAAGAGAGCAAAGAGAAGACGTCGGCCTTTTCTCAGGGTCAGACCCCGGAGGAGACGCCACAGGGTGGCGAGGGGTTCGCACCAGAACATCCTCCGGATCAGAGCCGCGCGCCGCGCCATGAGCGACTGCCAATTCCGCCGCTCCACACTCTTAAAAATAAGAGAGGCCGAAAGGGCCGGGGCCAGCATCCCGTTGACGGCCCTTTCCAGCCTCCGCTCACCACCCGGCTCGTCCAGGACCCTACGATACAATGCGACCAACTCCCGGCCCCGCAGGAGGAAACTGTGAAAACCCGTATTGTGGATCAGACACTTGGTCAGCAGCACGATAAAGCCATCTTCGGGAGCGAGGAGATAGGTTTCACCAAAGCGCCGACGCCTCTCCAGACAGGCGCCGGCAAAGCCCAGACGAAGGGCTCGGATCGGCTTGCCAAAGCAAAGATCCGTCACCACATCGAGCTTGATCCAGAGATCTTCTTCTCGGGCATAGGACACGAAGAAGTGATGGGGGGCGTGTCCCCAGGAGGGAACAGGGATGAAACCAAGCCGGCAAAGGACCTCACATAAGCGACTCAAATGAGCGGCCCTTGCCAGAAGATCGATTTCCCGGACCGGTTTTTCCGCACGCAATTGTCTGTAGGGACCTATCAAGGCATAGCGAATGCACTTCTCTTCAAAGGCCGAGAAAACTGCGGCCAGGAGAGGGTGCAACTCGGGCTGGAACGTCTTGGTTGGCATTAATATCTGGCTTCGCCGCCGAGTGCGAGCCAAGGTGTGGCCCCGGCTCGCCCCCGGAATCGTGGTCACAGCGCCGTGACAACGGCGGTGTGCCTCTGAAGCACCTCAGATTGAAAACGAAGAAAAGCACAACTCCCAGGTAAAGGATCGACTCCATCACTTCGTTGTACTCGGATATAGCAAAGGAATAGCTCTTGGGTCTCGGAAACGAGATGCGGTAGAGCCGCCACACAAATATGGGAAAAAAATAGGGGATGAGGCTGAAGTGCGGCACTACAAGCTTGAAGGTGTCGCTGTCAGGTCGAAGCCTGTTCCAGCCGATAAGCGCCAGCCCCGGCAAGAGGCTGCCCAAAGCTCCGGCAATCAACTGCAGCCCTCTGAAAGCGGACTCGACGCCATGGACATTGTGGAGATTCGACTCCGCCTGCCGGTTCAGCGTATTGAGCCACTCCGGTGTCTCCCAGCCCAGCAGCCTCTGTCCCCAGCTCAGTTCCTCCCCCATCAGAAACAGGAACCCTCCAGCCAGAAAGAAATAGAGAGTGCGCATTCCTTTGCTCGAAAGGCGACGACCAATGAGAACAGTCAAGACCAGGCTGGTGGCACAACAGCCCACTTGCATATTCTCCAGAAAGCCGTCCTCGCCGGTCAGCCATTTGTAACCCTCCTTGCTGATGACTCCGACCGGCAGCGGGATCAGAGCCACGAGAAACGGCGTCACCAGAATGAGCATCGCCACCAGCACCGAAGTGTTCCAATCGTGAGTCGTCTTCCGCAACAGCCTTCGCATTTTTTCGGGATTCTGGTTCTACGTCGCCTCAAGTCACTGAACCACGAACGTGAGTGAGTGGCCATCCGGATGGGGCCGGGCGCTGACGCTTCGGTTCAGTTTACAGTGCTGCATGAAACTTTGTCCTTCGGCCCCTGCCAGTAACCAGGCTCTGACAACGAGGCGAAGGCAGGCCAACGGCAAGGGGACCCCGTCAAAACAACGCATCTGAGAGCAAAATTCCCAAAATACGGCGGTCATCCGTCGACGATCGCCAAGGCCTGCCCCTCAATTGCGGAAAGGAAATGTGAACCGCCAAAAAGGCTGAACACCACAACCGGACCGGTGGATAAGATCTGAAGTGAACCTCCCACCTGTTCGAATTCAGCGCCGAAGAAGCGTGAATCGTCGAGTAAGCCGGCGACCCGCTCCAGTGCCTCCATCGGGAAGGTGGCTTCTCGCCTCAACTTTCCATTACGTTCATAAACCTGGACGCTCACTGAAATGGGGTCCTGGGACGAATTGAGCAGAGCGAGTCCCTGAAAAACGCCGGCGGCTTGAGAATGAGCCACATGTGGAAACAGGGTCTGGAGTCGCCCTTTGCTTTCCATGGGCAGGCTGGAGAGTGTATCGCCGTCAGACCCTTGATAGGTCACGAGACCCGCCAGGCGCCCACGTTCCACCAGTGTGCCCAGGCTTCGGCCCCGATGCAGAATTTCGAGGTATCCCTGGATGATGCCATCCTCGTTCTCTACTCGGATCCCGAACAGCTCCCCCAGGTCGGCAACAAAGAGTTCCCCGGCCTGAAGGTGAAGAGAAGCCGTACCGATCTCACGGCGATGATCGTCAAAGGCGGTCACCTGCGCGCTGCCGGGCGTTTGCGCGAGGTTCAGCAACCTGAGAGTAGTAGTGGCTCCCTGGTCGGCAATAAAAAAGTGAGGAGCCACCAGTGTGCCGCTGGAACTTCCCTGCTGGCCACCTATTGCGGCCAGGTTGCGATCCTGGACAAGCAACTCGAAGCCCTTGACGGGAAGAGTCGAGTCCACTCTCAGGTAGCCATCATGGATGGGAAGCTCGGCATCGAAAGTCGACCTCAATGGAGTGTTGATTGAAGCCAGCGGCTGGAGAGCGAAGGAAACCTCCTTCACCGTCCCTCCCGCCTTGTCATGGAGGGTGAGTGTTACCCCTGCGTCCTTCCAACTGCTGGGATTGAAGAGGAAAAGAGTAGTCGACTCTGAAGTGTTCTCAGGCGTGGCGAGGAAATAGTGCAGAGTCGCTGCCTCCAGCCCTCCACCCACTCCGTCCAATCGGGCCAGTTGCGAGTCGCCGACCATGAAGAGGCCCTGAAAAGGCCCCCGCTGGCTCCGAATGACGAGGCTGGCGAGGTCGATCCCACCAGCAGAGAAAACCGATGAAGAAGCCACCTCCATTGTGGAAGAGAGGTCACTGGTCAAGTGGGAAGTCTGGCCCAAAGCCGGCATGGTCTCCAGTTGAACGAAGCCCTGCTGGCGGCCGCTGGCCGTGTAGCCCTCGATATTGAGGGAGTTGGGCTGGTCGCTGAGGTTCACCGCGGCGAAAGCGACAAAGGAGTCATCGAAATCAGCCCTCGAGGGCAACGCCAGCACTTCCCGTGGAGAAGTGAAGCAAAGGAGACTTCCATCCACATCAGCGACCAGGCAGGTCCGATCCTGGCCGATGTTGGCAATTCCCTCGGGGTCCCCTATGCCCAGAGCCTCGGGAGTCGAGAGCGTCTCAATCAGTTCTCCCGCGGTTGAGACCCGGTAAATGGTCTTGGAGGCGTCGGCGTCATCGGTGATCAACAAATCCGTGCCATAAAAGGCAAGGCCTTGAGGTTCACTGAATCCCGGCACCAAAGCGCTGGTACTGAAAGAGCTGAGGACACGCCCGGTGCGATCGACCTCAGAGACGGTTTCATTACTGTCGTCCGCCACAAAGATGTGGCCCGTGATGGGATGGATGGCAATACCATCGGGGGCGCTTGGAGGAGAAAGAGAGAGGTAGACGTCCACAAGACTTCCATCTGGTGCCACCTTGAAGATGATTTCGCTTCCCCGACAAATGAGAAGGTCACCGGTCACAGAATCATAGGCAATTCCTTCAGGCTTTCTGATCTCAGGGATGTCGAACGAACTCACAACCCCTCCCGAAAGGGTGAGCTCGAAGACTCGGCCAGGGTTCTTCGCTACCAGGAAGAGTGTCTGCCGCTGGGGGTGATAGGTGACCCCTTGCGGGTCGTTGATCCCCAGGGCGCGAAGATCGACCCTGAGCGGCTCTTCGACCTTGAGCTGAGCCTGGGCTGTGAGGGAAAAAAGGCAGAGACAAGCCAGCGCGACGGTAAGGGCACTGCGCCAACGTCCAACTCCTTCCGGCCCAAACCGGGGCAGTCTCAACAGAGGGCTGCGGGCTGATTCAGGACCCGCTATCTGGCAGAGGCAGGCGTCGGCACATTCCTTCTCGCGGGAGCCTTCCATTCCATCAGTCCTCCCACCGGGCCGGGATCCTCTCCCGGATGTCCGCCTCAGCCTTCTTGTCGTTGCTGTTTCCATAGTTCAATCCTTCGCCCGCGAAGCAGGTTGATAAAGGCCAACAGAGCACAAGTATTAGCCAGACAATAGAAGAACGGCAGCAGGAGAAACTTGGACTGTCCTGCCGGCTGACGTCTGAGAACGTATCCGATTGCAGCGGCAGCGTAAAAAAGAATCTGTAAGAGAGTCAGACTCGCATACAGGAGGCCGGAGGAGCTCAGAACCATCCCCGAAACCAACAGCATTGGAAGAACAAACGGCACCAGCCGGCGGAGCAACTTGTGAGAAAACAGGATGATTGAATAAAATCCGAATCGAAACGGATTGAGAAGTTTCTTCCTCAGAATGAGGCCTCGAAGTCCTCTGGTCATCAACCGTACCTTGCGCGAGAATTCCTGCTCGGCAGTCGGGGAGGCTGCCTCGTAGGCACGGGCCTCGGCCTCAAAAATCAACCGGTACCCTTGCTCGATGACTCCCGTTGAAAGGGCAAAGTCATCGGTGACAGCCGGGTCGAGGGGAAGCTGGTAAAGTTGCCGGCGAATGGCATACACTGCCCCATCCGCCGAGACCGTGCTTCCACTCAATGATTCCAGAGATTTCAGCCACTTATCATACGACCAATACAGCCGCTCACCTCTGCTGATCGACTCGCTCTCGGAGGGGATGCGGTAAATCTTGTTGCCTACCACCCCTCCCACTCGAGGATCCGCGAAGGCTCGCACCAGCTTCAACAAGGTTTGCCGCTGGTAAAGGATGTTGGCGTCTGAAAAGACGAGTATCTCGCCGCAAGACCGTTCCGCCGCTCGATTGAGAGCGTGCGCCTTGCCGCGCCTGGGCAGCCGGAGAAGCCTCACAAGGGGGGCGAAACCGGAGACGATGGAGTCGGTCGAGTCATTCGATCCATCGGAAGCCACAAGAATTTCGAGCTTCGAGGAAGGGTAGACCAGAGACAATGCATTGTCTAGGCGCTGGCCGATGTTCTTCTCTTCATTGTAAGCGGCGATGATGAGCGAGACGGAAGGGGTCACGGATTCCTTCCGCACAGGAGAACGAAAGAGAGCGGCAACGATTGCCAGAAGAACCGGGAAACCCAAGTAGACGTAAGCGATGAGGCCAACTGAGAGCCAAAATGTGAAGGTCCAGATGCTGAGCATGTCAGGGAGTCCGGATTGTCACACCCGATTCGACCGCGGCGCCAACTGTGCGAATTTATTCTTGCGCAAACGCTTAGTGCTCCCTCCTCGTCAGCAGGCCCCTTTCCCCACGATGATGCCGTAAATCGTGCGAACAAGGATGGCAACGTCCAAACTGAGCGACCGGTTTCGGACATAAGCGATGTCCAGTCGCAGCCTCTCGTCAAAACCAAGTTCACTGCGACCCGAGATCTGCCAAAGGCCCGTCAGGCCCGGCTTGACTTCCAGCCGGGCCGTGTGCCACAGACTGTAGCAACGGGCGGCAAAAGAAGTCGGTCTTGGCCCCACCAGACTCATCTCCCCCCGAATGACGTTGAAAATCTGAGGGAGTTCGTCCAGGCTCGTCTTTCGCATCACGCGCCCCACGCGGGTAATGCGGGGATCATTTGGGATCTTGAAATCAGGGTAGGAGAGCTGGTTGAGGTGAAGATACTTCTTTTTGAGCTCCTCCGCATTCGTCACCATGGTCCGCAACTTGTACATTTTGAAGCGGCGACCCCCTTTGCCCGTCCTGCGCTGGGCAAAGAAGACAGGGCCGGGACTGTCGAGCTTGATGGCAAAGCAACAGACGCCCAGAACAGGCAGCACCAAAGGAAGAGCGGCGAGGGCGAGGCCCAGATCGAGCCCCCGCTTGAGGCGCTGGTACACCTCCTGACCGAACGGGTTGCAGATGGCAGATCTTACGTACCACGGCTTCGCCGGAAGGAACACAGGAGGGACCCGGACCAGGGAAGAGAATTGCGACTCCAGCCCGGCCCTGACCGAACGGTCATCCAGGGTTCCCAAGTGGGTCTCGGATTTCAACCTGGCCATTACAGAATCTCTCAGACAGTCTTGTAGTGTGAGAGGTTGAGATGTGGGGGCGGGAATAACCGAAAACAAGCAACGCGGGCTAGTAGTGGCTTGTTGCGAAAGTCTTTTCCCTCTATGGGCGAGCAATTCTTGCCGCCGGAGTGGACAGTTTATGAATAATCCTCGGGGTGGGAGAATCTGTCATCTCGATCCAGGTTTTTGAGGCTCCGGCTCGGTATCAGTATCGCAATCGACGGCGACAGCGATGGCGAACCCGATTGGGATACCGATGAAGACGCGGCTAACCGACCGCTGGTCGGTCTGAGGCACCGCCTCGCTATGATCGAGTGTGAGAAATTCGGGCTAGCGTGCCACGGTTTGTTTCCCCAGCCTCATTCTGCCATGGCCGGTGGCGCATGCTTGCTCGGCACGGCGCACCAGATCTTCGATGATCAAACCGCCGGCTGGAAACTCTGCCACACCGCCCACCAACTCGAGCTGAGTGCGCTTCCGGACCAAGTCTCTTATTCGGTCCAGGGTCCGAGTGGCCTGCAGTCGATCCGATTCGACGAGTACGAGAACATACTGGTTCCGCTCGGGCCGGTAGGTGACAATGTCCTGGGCTCTCAGGGCGTCCTCTACGATCGAACCCACGAAAAGGAAAGTCGTTTCTTGCGCTCGTTGCAGGAAAGTGTTTCCCCGGCTTCTGGGCGCTCCGAAGGGGCCGGTTTGGGTGAAACCGCTTCGGCTGAAGGACCCGGTGCTGGGTTGAACAACGGCCACCGACAAGCAGCGCTTGTAGCGGCGCGCTCGCGACAGTTCTTCGGCTATAGTACTCAGCGATCGAAAGTAGGTAGGGACCTGCACCGCCCGAAGAATCAGCGAGTGCGGAAGAGGGACTTCTGACCTGAAATGGCGATAGCGCCTGACGCAAAGTACCGCCACCAACAGGTTGACAAGTGCAAAAACCGGCAGCCAGGTCAACATCCTAACTAATCCTGAGTTCTCAGGGCTGGCGCAAGAATAACGTCACATTTTGGCATCTCATCTTCACACCAAATCTTAACACCAACTGTTCGAAGCTAGTCTTGCGCAAACCCTTAGTTTGCAGCGGCCTGGCGAAATGGCCGTTGAAGTCTCGGGGCCCCCGGCAACGGCGCCGGGTGGATCCGCCTTCGAATCGGCCGTCGACAGCCCAGAGAGCTTCATCCCTCCATCCCAGGTTGACCGACGTCGAGTAGCCGCTCCCCGGAGACCCTTTCCGCCTCTCCGATCCGCCTCAGCAGATTCTTGGGGCTGGTTCGGGGTCGATGGAAAGCAACTCCTTCGGAGGTTGCATTCTCGACCAGACGCTGCTGCATCCCCGGGCCGAATCGACCTTTGGACACCGCCGCGTCTCTTTCGGGAAGGGGCGGGAAGGTCGTTGCGATCTCCTCCACCACCCGGAGGACTTTGAGGTTGAGTCGAAGAACGTGTTCTTCCTCTTCCACCTCTTCGAGCCTCTTGAGAAGCCGCTGCTTGATGGACTGGTTTCGAGAGAGTCGACTTTTGATTGCGTTGCCGATTTGGTCGGTGTTGAGGTTCATTTTCTCCTCATTGACCTCGGGTTCCCATCCAAATCTGTTAACCTATGTTTTTCCAACGACTTGATCTTTCTGGGATGGGAACGATCTAGGGTACGACAATGGCTCGAGAAAGCGTGCGTGGCAGCGCTCCCAACATCGCGTACAGGATGTCTTTGGAAGTGCTGCCGGGAACAAAGATGACGTCATCCGAACGCATCGCGAAATCGGGTTTCTTACCGCCCAAAATAGCCTTGATATTGAGCCTAAGTCTTTCGCGCCGATCGCCGTCGCCATAGCGAAGCAAGACGCTTTTTGAGGTCTTTGCGGTTTTCGTAGGGCCGCCTGCCTGTGCCAGCGCCTGGGTCAGCAATGTTTCTCGCCCTCGCGAGAGCTCATAGGCTCCCGGACGATTCACGTCACCGATCACATAGAACAACTTCGCCTCTCGGGGCGGGATCCGAATGACGTCCCCTTTTCGGATGAGGAGGTTGACGGAAGGGTTCCCATTCTCCAGCAATTCCTTTAGACTCACTCGAAGCCGCTCAGGCTGTGGAGAGGATTGACCCGAACCCGAGGTCCCCGCGACCTTCCTTTGAACGGTGACGTCTTCGGCCGCCCGATCCTCTCGGATTCCACCCGCCATAGCGATGACATCAACCAACCGCAGTGGCCGCGTCATCTGGTATTGGCCCGGTTGATTGACCATTCCCAGAATGAAGACCGGGTGAGAGCGATACTCCCGGATCAATACCGACACCTGAGCGTTGCGGATCAGTTCCTTCCGCTCCAGCGCGGCCCCCACGTTCACTGCGAGCTCAGCTGCCGTGAGCCCGGCAACCGCTATCGTTCCCAATAGAGGCACCGCGATTGAACCCGAGCCGCTGACGCGAAGGAGATGATGGAAATCCTCGACTCCGAAGACTAACAACTCGAGCAGATCCCCGCTCCCAATCCGATATTCGGAATCTTCTTCGGAGGGCAGGCTCAGCTCGTTGAGACGCTGATTCCAGTTTGGATGCTGGGCGTGGAGCAGGCATGCCCAGAGGCTGACAACCAGGATCGGGAAGTAGCGCCTCTCCTTCCTGCTCATGACTTTTCCCCCCTCTCCCGGCGGCTCGACAAAGCACTTGGACCGTCAGGCCCGCGAAGTCGTAAGCCCCGGTCGGACACAGCTTCGCCGCCTCAGTCACAAGAAGTCACGGGTTGCCGTTTCACCCATTTGGGCTGCACCCGGGTCTTCCGGCTACCCATTCTCAGCGGCGACCGAATCATCCTCTTCCACGCCACAACTCGGCGTGACAAAGTCGGGTCACTCCAACTCCGGGCGGCCCGGCTCGAGCAGGTCTCTGATGGTTTCAAGTTCAGCTCGATTAACCTGGTAATGGCTGCGCAAATCCCAACCCTTGCTCTCTACCACGAAACCGTCCGAAACCAGGATGCTCAGAGCCCGCTTGACCCGGGCGACTTCCACACCGATATTGCACTCAGGCAGCCACCACTCAACGATCCCTTCCAGTGTGTCCTGGGCATCTGGATTCTGGGCCAAATAAGCCAGGACCTTGAGAGCTACGCGCGGTTCATCAGTTGTAGGGAAGGCAGCTGTCATAGGTTAGCCTTCGGCAAGAACTGTGCCAACCGGAAACCGGTCTGTTTCGGGAAAGCGAGGCTGGCACATCGGTCCTTCTTCTTGGAAATTGCAACCGCTCACCAAGGAAGCAGCCCCCAGAAAAATCGGGCCGGATGAGGAGGCGATTCCGGGCAGAGAAGCACTCCGATGCTCCTACATGAAGAGCCAGAAGACGAACGTCGACAAGGCGTTACGCCCCACATCCACGGCAGTCGGCGAGCCGCAATGCGTCGACCAGCCTGAGACCGGGAAATCCGGTCGGTACTGCGCCTGATCCCGGTTCCGGCGGACTGGTTGTGGGAAACTCGGGTGGGGACGGCGGCGACCCGGCTAGGACAATTTTGTCTCACGGCCGAGGGGTGATTGTCCGGGTCTTACTGAGGGGAGGACCGGAAGACTTGCGGATCGATCTGGTGCTTCCGGATGAGCTCCCAGAAAGCGCGCCTGTTCTTCCGGGCCGCATCTGCCGCTCGGGTGATGTTCCCTCGGTGGGCCGACAGCAGAGCGTGTATGTATTGTCTCTCGAATTGGGCCACGACTTTCGCCTTCGCCGCCTGAAAAGAATCCGTTTTCTGATCGCTGTCGAGAGGGTGGGAAAAGATCATGTCGCCCGCCCGCAGCACCAGTTTATCGGACAGTACGAGGGCGCGTTCGATGACATGTTCCAGCTCCCTCACGTTGCCAGGCCAGCGGTGAAGCATCAGCTTTTGCAGGGCCCCGGCCGAAAGATCCGTGGGGGACCTGGAAAACTCTCCCGTGTACTTCTTGAGGAAGTGACGAGCCAATCGGGGAATGTCCTCAATTCGCTTGCGGAGAGGAGGAAGGACAAAAGGAATGACGTTGAGCCGATAGTAGAGATCTTGGCGCAGCGTACCTTGTTCGACCTTTTGTTCCAGACAACTATTACTGGCGGCAACGACCCGCACGTCGGACTTCCTCAGCCGCGTGGAACCCAAGAGCCGGTACTCCTTGTCTTGCAGAAAACGCAGCAACTTGGCCTGGACAAGGAGTGGGGTCGCGTCGATTTCGTCGAGGAAGAGCGTACCGCCGTCGGCGGCGCCAATCAGACCGGGCCGCGCGGACTCGGCTCCGGTAAAAGCCCCTCTTTCGTGGCCGAATAATTCATTTTCGGCAAGTTCGGCAGGGATTGCGCTGCAGTTAACCGGAACAAACGGCTTTTTTGATCTGGGACTCAGGTAATGAATTGCCCGGGCAAACAATTCTTTCCCTGTGCCGGTCTCACCTGTAATGAGGACACCGACGTCACATTTGGCCACGATGGGGATCTTTTTCAGCTCCGAAACAAAAACAGGACTGCTCCCCACCAGCCGTTGGAGACCCAGCTTCTTCTTCAGACCTTGAACCAGGGTTTCGTCTTCGCTCCTTGGGCGCAGGAGTCTCCACAGCCGAGGAAGTACGTTCGCTTCATTCAACGGTGGGAGAATGAAATCGGCCGCCCCAAGCTTAAGTAACTCCAGCAGATACGTCGCGCCTCCGTTCTCTGCCGCCACCAGTATGGGCAGGGTCGGTGTCGCCGCTAGAAAGAATTGAAGCAGCTCGGCAACCTTGTCTCTCGAACCACTGTCCGGAATCAAAAAGATTGCGTCTGGAATTGCTCTTCCGAGAACATCCCCGGCAGTGACCTCGCTACTGAGTTGTGCCGCCGACCCCTCAACCGTCTCAACGGCGAGACCGCGAGTGGACTCCAGCAGCCCGCGCAGGGTGTCGGTCAAAGTGCCTGACGTGCTGAGATTCAGCAACATCACTCTGGCCTTTTTCAACTCCGAACCCTTTCTCGCCGCCCAGAACCTGGACTTGGACAAACTCCCCCGGGGCCGCCCGGTAAGAGACGAGCGGCACCCCCCCCTTTCCTCCAGAACTGGTCTGAACAAGCTGGAGCCTTGGACTCTGCGGTGAGAGCAGCGACACCTCACCTCCATACCCCTGCCCGTCAACGACGACAGTTGCTTCGAAAAGACACCGATTTTAGGACGAACGAATGATTAGCGGTTGACATGCTACACGAAGGAGTGGCGAAAAGAAAGCGTTTTCTTGCGCCGACGTGCAAGGGACCGGCACCCATCCCCTTGGAAAGAACACTTCACTTGAGTTTGACGAAACCCAGTCAACCCGGTAAGCCCCACGCGCCGAGCCCGTCAAGGGAGGCGGCGCCTGCCGCGGAATCTCACTCGGCATTTACTTTTGGCACAGCAACCTGGAGAATAAGATTTTGTATGAAAAAGAAGGAGCAACTGAAGAAGCTCGACCAGATCGCGCGTGAGATTATCCAGGACTGGTATGAACGAGTGAAACCGAACTATGTCACCGAAGAGGAGAGTCGGCAACTGGGTGTTGAGCCGGAACTGAAGTATTTTCCCGCCCAGGGCAGGCACCGAATCAAATTCGCTCGCAAGAAAGAATTGGACGTCACTTATGGGCTCGGGGCCCTGGAGAACGACAATCGACTGTGCGTTGAGTCGAGTGTGAACAATAAGTCCGACGGTTTCGACTATAACTGTTTTGTGGAGGGATTGGAGGCTCACTATCTGCGCAGCCGGAACGAAAAGCCTTGGACGCAAACGGATTTCGACCGTTTCACCTACGGAGATCTCTTGCTTTTTGAACCTCGCATGGGCGCATCGGTGGAACTGGAAGCCCACAAGGGCGCGGCCGACATCATCCGTCTCCACTTCACGATAAATCCCCGCCATGAAGAGCTACTCATGTCTCATCCCGACATTCTTCGGGACCTGATCGAGAATTACTGTATCCATCCACTGAACCGAATTTTCGCCGGAGCCTATCGGGAAAAGTAGGTCCAGCACCGCCTGATCCGCCCCCGGGATCAACTCAGATCAGCCAGCACCGGAGCGTGGTCGGATGCCGTGAGACCCGCCTTCTTCTTCCGATAATCTCGATCGATTTCAACGTGGTGGATTCTCGCCATGAGGGAGCGGGTGGCGAGCAGGAAATCGATCCGCAGGCCCTGATTCTTGTGGAAAGCCCCGCCGCGGTAATCCCACCATGAGAAAGACCGCCCCTGCGGAAACGTCGCTCGGTAGACGTCGACAAGGCCCCAGTCCAGGAGTTTCTGGAATCGAGACCGCTCCTGGACAGTGTGAAAGATCCTACCGCCAAGCTCTTTTTCGTTCCACGTGTCCAGGAGGGACGGACAGATGTTGAAATCGCCGCACAAAACCATCGGTTCATTGGGGCTGCGGCGCTCTTGCAGGTAACTGGACAGTGAGTCGAACCAACTCAACTTGCACGGAAAGTCGGGATGGCCAACCTGTTTGCCATTAGGGCAGTAAACCGTGGTGAAAGAGATACCGGCGACCTGCCCGGTGATCAGACGAGCCCCCTCTTGCTCCTGCCCGGGTAGACCCTTCTGTCGGATTTCCGCCGGCCGTCGACTCAGAATGGCAACACCGTTCCAGGCCTTCTGGCCGTGGACAATAGATTGGTAACCCGCCAACTCCAACTCCCTGTAAGGAAAACTGTCTTCCTCCACTTTGAGCTCCTGCAGTCCCACCACGTCGGGCTGACGGTCCCGCAGCCAGTGGATCAGGAAGTCCAAGCGCGCCCGAAGTCCATTGATGTTCCATGTGGCGATACGCATTCTCTTGGTTCCTGCCTGACTTGGCCTCAGGGCGCCGCCGCCCTGAGGCCAAGTGAGACGGCGGGCTGGTGCCCTCGAAGATTCCCCTACTCGGACTGTCGCTTCTCTACTCTGGCCTTGTAAACGAGGTAGCCACCGATCCCAATCAGGACCACGGGCCACCAGTCCTCCAACCACTCCAGGGGGATCTGCAAGAGATTGTGTCCCAGGAAGAGGAGGCCGAGAAGAAGGAGCACGACGCCGCCCAGAAGGGCGCCCTGGCTGCTGGGCATCTCCATCTCCTCGGGCAAGTGCAACGGATCCAAGCCGACCAGCGCCTGATTGTAAAAGGCGGCGCGTCGACCGGCGTCCACCAGGTTGTAGAGCCAGTAGAAGGCCATGAAGAGCGCCAGCAGTGGCGTCAGGGCGCCGGCCTCTGCGCTCAACAGGGTGATCAGTGAAGCCACCACAAGAATGTTAATGAAGCCCTGTCGGTAGTAGCCGACATAGATTTGGCCCAGCCCCGGCATGAGTGAGAGCACGGTTGCCAGGACGGGAGATTTACGCCGAGGATCCACCACGGGGTTCCCCTGTGCAAAAGGGGGGGGAGGTGTGTAGGCGGGGGCCCTCTCCGCGCCCTTGGATCCACCGATTGGTGGCTCTGCTTCCACACTTCTGCTTCGTTCTTCCAGATTGTTCATCACTCTCTCCAGCAATTCTGTCATGCGCTCGCCGGTTCTCTTCCACCTGAAGAGAAAGTCTCACCGGCAGCCTCCGAACTTCGAAAGCTTTCAGAGAGTAAACGCATCCCCCGAGACAGAGGTTCGGTGAGAGCCGTAAATCAAACAGAATCGATACAGAGATGGGGGGGCTCCTTTCCCGTTTTGTCTGCAATCGCCATCAAGCCTCAGGGGACTCGATCTGCCTGAGGGATTCTTCAATGATGACTTGGTTTGCTTCACGAGTCAGGTTTTTTCGGATCAGCTTCGAAGCCACTAACAACGACAGGTTCACAACCTCACTCTTGATTTCGGCAATTGCCTTGTTTTTCTCGATGTGAATCTGCTCTTCGGCCTCTGCCAGAATGGCGTTTGCCTGCTGCTTGGTCTTGATAAGTGTCTCTTGCCGCGCCTTCTCCCCAACGGTCTTTGCCCTGGCGACAATTGACTCCGCCTCACGCTGGGCCTTGGCGATCACTTTTTTCGATTCCTCCTGAAGCTGCTCCATTTCTCTCTGCACCCTGTCGGCTTCGTCCAGCGAGTCGCGAATCATCTCCTCACGCTTTCTCAACGCGGCCAGGAGCGGCTTCCAGGCAAACTTCGCCAGCAGCGTGAGCAGAACCAGGAACGTGATGAGCGTCCAGATGTACAATCCAGGGTCCGGCTGTACCAGAGGATTATTCATAGCCTACTCCGTTCAAATAGCTGCGCTCTGGAATCCAGGCAAGCTCGATCTATTGACTCCCTTATTTCAACAAGATAATCAAGAGAACCAGCACTTCAGCAATGATCGCCACGCCTTCGAGCAGGAAAAGCGGCAGGTTGATAGCCGCAGTGATCTTATCGGCTGCCGCCGGCTGGCGCGCGATCGCTTCGGCGGCGGCGGCGGCAAAGCGGCCGATGCCGAGGCCGGCGCCGATAACAATCACACCCAGTCCAATGCCTGCTCCAAAGTAGTGTAGAACTTCCATTCGAGTTACCTCCGTTTTCTTCTCTAGTGATGCACATTGATCGCCATGCCGATAAAGACAGCAGATAGAATAGTGAAGACGTACGCCTGCACGATCACCACCACAATCTCAAGCGCCGAGATCCCGACAGCCAGGGGTACAGAAAGCAGGACACCGACCCCCAGACCTGCCAAAACGCTGTGGAATAGATCCGTGAAAATAAAAACAAACGAGAGACAGGCCATAATGGCGACATGCCCTGCCGTCATGTTGGCTGCAAGTCGCATGGTCAAGGCGAAGGGCTTGACAAACATCGCCATCACTTCAATGGGGATCAAAATGATGTAGACCGGCCAGGGGAGTCCGGAAGGCGCCAGATTTTTCCAGTGCTGGATAAAACCATGGGCCTTGGTTCCAGCCAGAATGATGGCGAAGAAGGTGATCGTGGCCAGGGCGGCGGTCACATTGTAATTCCCCGTTGCCGTCGTCCCCCCGTGCAGGATCCGGTTGATGAAGGATTCCTGACCCGTCCGCAGGATGAACCTGTCGATCGCCCCCAAAAGGTCAAAGAACGGGATCAGCCCGATCCCGTTGGCTGTGACAATGAAAAGGAAAAGCGTCAGCACCAGCGGCGTCCAGGAGTCCAAAAACTTGCTTCCCACATTGGGCAGGACCACGCTGTCCCGAATGAACTGAACCACGATTTCCAGAGCGTTCATGAAACCGCTGGGGATCAGGCGCTCCTGTTTGAGATAGCGCCTCACGCTCCAGGTGATGACGGTGAAAACGAGCACCGCCACGATCCACAGCATCAATACATGCTTGGTGACGGACAGGTCGACGCCCAGGACGGTTGGCAATTTCAAGATCGGATGTTCAACCGAGGTATTGGCAACATGATGAATAATCGTTTCACCCGCGTTGAATCCCTCCGACTGAGCCACTTCCTCAATGAGCTTCATAGCCATAGCTGGATCCCATCTCACTCAGTTTGAAACAGCCATCGAAAGTGCAACGCCTCGGTCAAATGAAGCACCACAAAGTAGCTCACTAAGCTGATCGCGAAGACTTCCACCCGTGGATCAAGAAGGGCAACAATCAAAGTCACATAAAGACCGTAGAAGACAAGTTTCAACCAGAAGGCCTTGACCATGAAAGCAGTCACCAGCCGGGGCTCAATCCGGTGCAGCCTCCGCACCTGCCAGAGGGTGAGCACTCCAGTCAACCAAGGCGCCACCATGCCCAGGAAAACCTCGACAGCGATGTCCGGCCTGAACAGGCCACACAAGATGGCCCAGGAACCAAAACTAAGCAGGCTGATGGAAGCCAGGACATTCATTTCTTCCAAACCGCTCTGGCCAGTTCATAGAATCCGATGACCAATCCTACCAGCAAGCCGGTTAACAAAAACCAGGGGGATCTGTCCAACCACCGGTCCAGGAAGTAACCCGCGGCACCAAACACCAGAAGTGCCCCGAGGAGAGTGGAAGAGGCTCCCGCCGCCGGGCCCGCTTTCTGAAGATTCTTCTGAAAGAATTCTAAGGATTTCGCCAAAAAGTCGCTCTTCTCATCCGGCATGGAGTGACCCGCCAGAACTCGATCGTCCGGAAAGACCGGGCAGAATCGAGGCCCCAAACTTGGATTGAGGAAGAGCCGCTTTACCGTTCACACCTGCAAACAAACCATCAACACGAGTGGATCAAGCGAACCTGACCCGGATTTCTCACAAACGGGCTATTGCGGAGCCGAATGCATCCGTCCTGACTGAAGGAGACACCCCACTCTCTTCGCCTCAGAGCCCAAAAAGAAGCATGGATGATAGCAGAAACGACCTTCGACATCAACAGGGGTCAGCAGGTCGAGCCGGGCCGGAAGCGTTGCGCCTCAGAGGTTCCGACCAGCAGCCGGAAAATCAGATTTTGACCAGGTTGTGGCTGCGGCCTTCCAGCCACTCGTAGACCATGGGCAGGATCACGATCTTGATGGGACGGGTGACCAGGCCGCCCACCACCACGATTGCCAGCGGCTTCTCGATTTCAGCACCCGTACCGGTGGAAAAGATAAAGGGGAGCAGGCTGATGCTGCCGATGAGGGCGCTCAGAAGCTCGGCCCGCAAGCGCGTGCCGGCGCCCTGGATGACGGCATCATGGAGGGCCATCCCGCCGGCCCGCAACTTATTGATGTAGGCCACCATCACCATGGCGTTCTGGACAGCCACGCCGAAGACGGCAATGAATCCCACAATGGCGGGAACGCTCAACGGAAAACCCGAAAGCATCAGGAATGCCGTGCTTCCAACCAGGGCGACCGGGATGTTGAAGACAATTGTGAGCGTATTGCGCAAAGAATCAAAACAGGAAAAAATCAGCACAAACACCAGCACCAGGGCAACCGGAATGGCGATCAGGAAGCGGCTGACGGCATGTCTCTCGTTCTGAAACTGCCCTCCCCAGGTAATGAAGTAGCCTGGGGGGAGGGTGACCGTCCGGGCCACGGCTGCCTGGGCGTCGTTGACAAAGCCCCCGATATCCCGCTTACTCACATTGCACATGACGACGATGCGACGCAGGGAGTTCTCTCGACTGATCACCGAAGCCCCGCTGGAAAGTTGAAACCTGGCCAGTTGGCCCAGCGGGACACGGGTTCCGATGGGAGCTGAGACCAGGATATCGGACAGCTTCTCCACCTGGTCGCGAAAACTTTTCTTCATCCGAACAAAGATGGCAAAGCGGCGTTGGCCTTCCAATACCTCACCGGCTTCGTCTCCACCCACAGCAATCTTGACCACCTCCAACACCTCGGCCACGTTGAGCCCATAGCGGGCAATGGCATTGCGGTCGAGCAGAATTTCCAGGTGCTCCTCACCGGCCACCTGCTGCACGCTGAGGTCTTCGACGCCCGTAATTCCGGAGAGGGACCGGCGCACCTCTTCCGAAAGGCGCAGCAGAGTCTCCTGGTCTTCGCCGAAGATCTTAACCGCAATCTGGGCGTTGATCCCCGAGATCAGTTCGTCGTTGCGAGTCTCAATCACCTGAGAAAAATTGAATCGGATTCCCGGAAACCCCTTCACTGCGTCGCGCATCCTGTTCACCAGTTCCTCTTTCGTCTGGGCCGTAGTCCATTCGCTCTTCGCTCTCAGGCGAACGTACAGTTCGTCGTTGCTCACGCTCTCGGGGTCCCCGCCCAGCTCAGCGCGGCCGATCTTGGCCACTACGGTGACGACTTCAGGGAAGGCCAGAAACGTCTTTTCAATCTGACTGGACACCTCCAGTGCCCGGTTCAGTGAAATGCTGGGCGGCAGAGTGGCCCGCACCAGCAGATTGCCTTCGTCGATGGTGGGCAAGAACTCGCTGCCCAGGAAGAAGAAATCGGCCCCACTCCACCCGATCAGCGCAACGGCAATGCTCAAAGTCGCCACTCGGTGAGCGATCGACCATTCGAGAACCGGAATATAGATGCCCTTGGCCCAACGCAGGAAGGGATTGACACGCGGCGGACGCTTCTTGGAGCGCAGCCAAAGAGCGCACAGCAAAGGCGCAATGCAAAGCGCCATCAGCACAGAGCCGATCATCGAGAAGGTAACGGCATAGGCCAATGGCTTGAACAACTTACCCTCGATGCCCTGCAACGTGAAAACCGGAACAAATACGGAGACGATGATCAGGATGGCGAAGAGAATGGGCCCGCCGATCTCCTGGCTTGCCGCCAGAACGGTGGATGGGACGGAGGCCTTCGGGTGCTCCTCCAGGTGGCGGTAGATATTTTCGACCATGACGACCGTGGCATCCACCATCATGCCGATGCTGATGGCCAAACCTCCCAGGGAAGTCAGGTTGAGAGAAACATCGGCGCCCCACATGAGAATGAAGGCGAGCAGCATGCAGATGGGAATACCGGAGGCGGCAATCACGGAACTGCGGAAGTTGCCGAGCAGAAAAAGCAGGATCAGCAACACCAGCAACTCTCCTTCAAGCAGCGACTCCACCACCGTGTGAAGGCTGTTTTCGATCAGTTTTGACTGGTCGTAGTAGTCGACAATTCGTACCCCTGCGGGCAAGGACCGGTTGATCTCGACGACCTTTTGTTCGATTCGGTCGATGACTTGTTTCGTGTTCTCGCCAATCCGTTTGAGCACGATACCGGTGACGACCTCACCCCGCCCGTCCTTGGAGACAGCCCCCTGCCGGATTTCATTTCCGACTCTCACCGAAGCCACGTCTTTCACCCGAATCGGGCTTCCTTGACGCGACTCCAGCACAACCTCCCCAATATCTCCGACGTCCTGGATCAGGCCGATGCCCCGTACGATGTACTGTTGATCACCGTGCTCGATGAAGTTGGCACCGGCATTCTGGTTGTTGGCCGCCAGGGCTTCAAAGAGGACGTTGAGAGGGATGTTGTAGTTGACCAGAGCCCGCTGGTCGACGATGACTTGATACTGCTTGACGTTTCCTCCAAAGCTCAAAACGTCCGCCACCCCGGGAACCGTCCGCAGTTGGAGCTTGACGATCCAGTCCTGGAGGGTACGCAGCTCGCGAAGGCTCCTCCCCGGGCCCACGATTTGGTAGAGATAGACTTGACCGGTTCCCGTGGTGATGGGCCCCATCTCCGGCTCAAAACCCTGCGGGATTCGACTTCTGGCCAGGGACAGACGTTCAAACACCTGGGCTCGGGCAAAGTAGATGTCGATGTCGTCGCGAAAATAGACGGTGACGACGGAGAGGCCGAATTTTGAAATGGACTGGACCCGGACAACCCCGGCAATTCCGTTCATTACATTCTCAATGGGAAAAGTGATGAGCTGTTCCACCTCCTGGGGCGCCAGGCCGGGCGCCTCCGTCCCGATTTCGACCTGCACGGGGGTCACATCGGGAAAGGCGTCGACGTTCAAGTTGAAGAGGGCCCAGCACCCCCCTCCGACCACCAGCGCCAACAGAAAGGCAACCAGCAGCCGTTCTCGGAAGAAAAAAGCAATCACTCTATTCGTCATGATCTCTAAAATTCGTTGCCGGAGGCGGGACCCTGCCGCCGACTTTGCTCGAGCAGCAGATAGTTTCCCTTGATTACCACTTTGTCGCCCTCCCTCAGCCCTTTTCGAATCTCGACCTTGTCTCCTTCCTGAATTCCCGTCAGGACGGCGCGCTTCTGGTAGCCGCCATCGGACCAGACAAAGACGACGCTGGCGGCTCCATCATTGAGAACAGCGCCCCGCGGCACGGCCAGAGTCGCGCGCTTTAGCCGGGTTTCGATCTGAATATCCGCGAACATGCCCAGCTTGAGTTTTCCCACCGGGTTGGGGACCTCGGTGCGCACCTTGACGGTTCGCGTTTCCGCATCCACCAAAGGAGAGATGAAAATGACGCGTCCTGAAAAGCTCTGGCCCGGATAAGCCGAGACGCTCACTTTGACGGATTGGCCCAAGCTGACCCTGGCCACATCCTTTTCGAAGACATCGGCATCGATCCAGACGCGGGAGGGGTTCACGATCTTGAACACATTGGCATCGGCACCCACGGTGGCGCCGATGGTGGCATTCCGTTCCACCACCACGCCGGCGATGGGCGAGAGCAGCGAAAAGGTGGCTTCCAGATTCGGCGAGTCGTGGAAAGCCTCGATCAGGGCAGGGCTCAGGCCCAGGATGAGCAAACGCCGCCGAGCCGCCTCCAGAGCCGCCCCAGCCGAAGCCAGGGAGTTCTCGGCATTCGACTTGGCAACCTCCAGGTCCCGTTCGGCGGCCAGCAGATTCTTTCTGGCCGTGATGGTTTTCTTGTAGAGAAGCTGTGTTCGATCGTAAGTGGACTGAGCCAGCTTCACTTCGGATTCCGACACGCGACGGGCATTTTCGCGATCGGCCAGAGCGCGCAGATAATCCGCCTTGGCCTCGTCGATGTCGGCCGATTCCAAATCGGCCAATCTTTGACCCCGTTTCACTCGGCTCCCCTGCCCCACATAAAACTTCACCAGGCGGCCCTCGTGCACCGGTCCAATGACCGCGACTCGGTCCTCCGGAATCCGAATGCTCCCGGTGGCCGCAATGAGCGGGGAGAGCACGGAAGAGGTGACGGTCTGGGTTTCAATGGTGGAGCTGAACGGATCAGGGGTGGGGTCCAGGCCCTGGACCTCGCTCCCGGCTCGGTCAGTCTGCTCTGAGGAGGTACACCCGGCGGTGACAATGCAGGCCAGGAAAAGAGCATTTCGACAGTTCTTACAGCACATCGTCATGATCCCCCTTACTTCACCAGAGTGGTGGCGGTGGCGAGCTCCAGGTCGAGCAAAGACATTTGATAGTCAAAAAGCGTGTCATAGTAACCGGATTGGGTTTCTCGACGAGTACGGACGGCGTCGAGAAGATCCAGGACGGAGGCTTCGCCTGCCTGGTAGGAGTCCTCGGTGAGCTTCTGGATCTCGTCCAGTCGGCTCAGTACCCCGGAACGATAGGTCTCGACCCGCTCTTTTTGAATTTCGAACAAGGCCAGGGCCTTGTCCACGTCACTGAGGATGTTGTTGGTAACAATCCTCTCTTCATTCCGGGCACGCCTCTTCTGGATGAGAGCTTTGGCCCTCTCCCCCTGATTGCGATCAAAAATGGGCAGGCTGATCCCGCCTCCAAAGTCATAGGTGTTGTCGGGTCCATTTCTTTTGTAACCCCATTCCAGGGTCAAGTCGGGAATCCGCAGCGCCCTCTGGAGGCGAATGTCGGCATCTGCCGCCGCCTCTCTTCGGCGCCCCGCTCGTAGATCCGGCCGCGCTTCCAGCGCCTTCCTCTCAAGCTCGGAAAGGGAGAATTGATAAGGGCGGTCATCCAGCTTTCCCTCCACCGCGAAGTCCATTCTCCGATAGTCACCCCCCAGCGCCAGGCGCAGGTCGCGCAGCGCCAGTTGGAAGTCGCCGCGGGCATTGGCCACATCAATGTCAAACTTGAGCTTCTCCATTTCCAAACGGCGAAGATCGAGACCTGAGATTTCGCCCAATTGGAAGCGCTGCCTGTTGTCCTCCAGAATGTCGGCGAAAGTCTTCTGGTTGGCTTCGGCCAGCTCCCGCTTGGACTGGGCCAGCACGAGGCGGAAAAACTTTCGCTTGAAGTCATTGGTCAGCTGCCACATGGTGGCTTCGAACTCCGCCTCAGCTACCTTGGCATGGGCGCCGGCGCTATCCATACGCTTCCTCCGCTTTCCACCCAGTTCCAGGGTGTAGCCCAACACGGGAGCAATTTCCTGTTGCTGGAAAAACTTGCCCCCAAAATCGGTGGGCAGGTCCTCCGCCTCGAGGCTGAACTCCGGGTTGGGTCTCAGGCGGGCGCTCAACTTTTCCGCTTCGGCGGTCTCGACATCAAACCTGGCCGCGACCAGGAACAGGTTTTCCCGCAAGAAGAGGGACACTGCTTCGGACAGGGTCAGGGACTTCCTTTTCGGGGCCGGAGTCGGCCGCCGTGCGGTTTGCGCCGAGCAGAGGCTCTCGGCCAGGCACAGAACACAAACAAACAAGGCAATTCGTCTCATCGATTGCCTCCTTTATGAGAAGGTATTGGGTGCTGGATGTAAGAGCGGAGAGACTAGTTGGCCCGACTCGGCGGAGCGCGTTTGCGCACCCCTTCGAGGAACCGGGAACCTGCCGGGGCTGACCTGGAAAGATCTAGGAAAGTATTGGATTGCAACCCCAGGATGAGCTGTCTGCCAGAGGGAGTCGAGGCCGAAATATTGGGGTGCGCAACCAAACAGCTGTGGCAATCATGAACGTGGTTGGAAGAGAAGGACAACTGGTAACTGCCCGGACCAGCAAGATCGGAGTGGAGAGCTGCTTCGCGGATTCGGTGAGAAGTGCCCAGCTCCTGGCTCCCCAGAAAATGGACACTGACCACGAGGAGCAACAGGGGATAACCCAAAAGCCGTTGAAGTTTCATCTTCCGGCAAGGCGCCATATCGCGCTCAGTTTAACAAAAACAACTGGAAAGGGAAAAATCTTCCGTCACTCGAGGCATTCGCGCTGTAGATGTTTTCAGCCTGACGGCTTCAGGGAATCTGATCGGGTTGTGGCCGACAGGAGGCTCAAGTCGCCACCGGTACAAGGATGTCCGATCAGTTCACCTGTTTCCACCCTTTTCGCGCTCTTTCAAAAACACTACTCCGTATCGCGCCAGCTACGCCGCCGGCCGTTGCCATCGACGGCAATTGCGATTGCGAACCCGATTCCGATACCGAGGAAGACGCGGCCACCGGTCCTCTGGGGCTTCCACATCAACCCCATTCAGGCGCCGGGATGAGAAGTCCTGGAGCAAGAAGGAGGAGATATCGATCAAGCCGATCCGTCAACTCGATCTGCGCCCCCGCCGGGGCTTCAGGTCAAGCCTGGCCTGCATGGCGAGATGTGGACGAGGGCACGGGTTAGATAGGGACGCAACCGGAGCTGTTGTGAAAAAGCGCGGCAGTGTCGCCGGCAGTTCCAGATTGGGAGGGATGGGAGAGAAGATAGAGGGGGGCGGGGGGCTTGCTCGCTCTTTTGGCTTGATTGGCGACAGGAGCAAAGAAAGGGGTTGGATGGTCGTGTTGCCGCCAGAAGTTTTCTCTTCCAGCCCAGTCTAGATGTAACCTCATCGGGCTTGAAGCGTTCTCCCTCCCCTTGCGCGAGTCCTCGGAAAGCATCGCCTCTTTGGTCTCAACGAAAGAGAAAGAATCCTAAAGCTGTATTGAGGATTATTGGGTTGTTCGAGCCCCCCATTGGCAGCGCGAGGAGATGACGAAACCGAACTGGTTGATCGGCTCCGGTACGGCTCAGCTTGAGTGTCCTTTGCTTTTGAAGCTGAGTCGAATCCACCCACACGGCATTCCTGGCGAGTTCCTCAGGCGTCAACTGCGCCGGACCTAAGAATCCGGCGGCGCCGAAAAGGTGCCGGGTGGCCGGAGAAATGCCGAAAACGACGACTTCCCGGCCCACGGCCATCGTTGAGCGCTGCTTGGCTTGGCTGACCACATGCAGCAGAACCAGAGAAGGGGGAGAGAGGGAGGACATCCCCACGAAATAAACTCTTTGACCGGCAAGGTTCGGGTAAAGTTCCAGCCGGGCCATCCCGACGTCAAGATCTGCCAGAGCCGAATTGAAGCGTCGAAAATTGATCACGTGGTATGAGGGGACCACGATCTCGTTGTGCCCATCACCATCAAAGTCAATCACCTGAAGTCCCTCCCACCCCTCGGCTGGGGCCAGGAAATTCAGCTGTGGGTTCAATTCCTCGTTCTTATAGCTCAGAAGGATGACTCGAACAAAGGAAAATCCGTGCTGAGTGCGGCCAGCATGAGCGGAGACCAGAATCTCGTTGCTTCCGTTATTGGTCACGTCTCCAACGGCAATCAAATAGCCCCGCTCTGTGAAGGGCCTCGTGGAGAGAGGGCTTCCCGGCCGCATGACTTCGTTGCTGTCGAGCTGGGACGCGGTCCCGACTCTGCCGTAGAGTCCCCAGCGTACCCTGACCTGGACTTCCCGCAATGTCGAGGGGTTGAGAGAACAGACATAAAGAAACCGGTTTGTCAGCAGCAGCAATTCTGTCTGTTGATCTTCATCCACGTCGGCCAGAAGACCGAAGTTAACGAATTCATCAAGGGCTGGAATCTCTGTGACTCCCTCCAGTCGGATTGAGCCTGGCGACTGACCAGTCTCTTCCACGCGTGCCAGAAAAGATCGCCGAAACGTTGTGTCCTCAAAAACGACAACGTTGTCACCGGTCTCGGCCAGCCGAGAGACGGAGAGGACGTTGAACCCGGCCGTGAAACCTTCTTTCACGACCTCAAGGTTTTCAGTGATTCGTGCCCCGGCAAGCCGAAGCGGACAGAGTAGACAGAGAACTGTTGTGATTTGAGCCAGAGAAGTTATTGCTTTCACCATGCCCCGTGAATCCTCGTCGCGTTGTTAAAATCCGGCTCAGCAATGCGCTCAACGAAATTCGTGCCGGCCATCGCGTTGAAAATGGCTTGGTTTTCCGCCACCGTCAAACCGTCCATATCGACTGCTGTCCCCTTCACATGAAAGCTGTTTTGGACTCCACCGACTCTCTGGTTTGCGGCAGGGTTTCGATAGCCGCTACTGAGGGGAATAGCGGCTCCAAAGTTTGTGCGAGTAGCGTTAAAGCCTGTGCACAGGCTGCTTCTCAGAATGAACCAGCTGAAGTCGTCATCCTGGGTGTACTCCGAAAGCGCGATGTTCTGGCAGTTGATACTCTGCGTAAAATCAGAACAGCCAGGGGTAAAGTTCACCCCAAAATCGACGTACTCCTGGATGATCTGATCCCGCTGATCCCCGCAATTAACCTGCACCGGCTCAGGAGGCTGATAGACCACGGGAAAGGGCTCGGCTGTGCAGGTGGAGAGGTTGCACAGGAGTCTCTCCATCTCCAGGTGGCCGGTGATCTGGCAGCTTCCGGCG
>JBHHYX010000002.1:0-46577 GCA_046757765.1 Acidobacteriota bacterium
ATGGTGTGAAGATGAGATGCCAAAATGTGAAGTTATTCTTGCGCGAGCCCTTAGGTCGAGGAGACGTGGGGTTGGGCAACGCAGCCAGCAGGGATGATCCCGGCTCCGCGGTGGACGGCCCATGAGAAGTACGGGATAAGCAGAGGGACCGGGAAAAACATGAAATGGAAAAGCGGATGGCTGTTGATGTTCACTTTGACGGCGGGCGCGGGGACTTCCAGCAGCCCCGCCGGCCCCAGGAAGGATCTCCCTCCGGAGTTTGTTCAACTCCTGCCAAGAGGCGCTATCTCTGCGATAGTGAATCCGAAATTCGTCACCGCCCAGAAAGCGAAGATCCGTCAGGAGTCCTGGGTTCTGGGTGTTGTGGTTGACGGACAGGCGCGCGCCTACAGCCTCAACCTGTTGAATTCACATGAAGTTGTCAACGACAAGGTCAATGACACCTCCTTTGCGGCAGTTTGGTGACCCTTGGCCAACACGGCCGTCGTGTACAGCCGCAGCTACGCGGGGAAGGATCTCAGATTCGAGCCCTCTGGCGGCCTGCTCCATAGCGCTCTGGTGATGCAGGACCAGCAGACCGACACCTACTGGTCGATCATGACGGGGGATGCGATCGGCGGAAAAATGAAAGGCACGCCTCTCAGGGAACTGCCGGTGGGTGCCAAGGCCCGGTGGGGTGACTGGGTCAAGCGGCACCCTGACACCCTGGTCCTCTCCGTCAACGGTGAAGAAGACGAATCCTCCAATCCGTATGAACAATACTTCCGATCAGATAAGGGGTTTGGTAACGCCAAGGCCCGGGACAAACGCTTGCGGACGAAGACTCCGGTCTACACTTTTCGCATTGGCAAAAAGACCTATGCCGTCCCCTTCCGAGCGATTGAAGGGGGCGCCGCATTCAAGCTGAAGGAGACCACCGTCTTCCTTTATCGTCCCAAAAACGTTCCCATGTTTCATTCCACGGCGGCTTTTCAGGCCCTGGGCGGAGAGTTCAAAAAACGGGACGGAGTATGGTACTACACCCAGAGCGGAGGCCGCTTCGATGCCCGGAGCCAAAGATTCGAGGGTGGAGATTCCGCCCAGCCGCGGCCCCTGAAGGGATTCGACACCTTCTGGTATACGTGGAGCCTGACCAATCCCCAAACAGAGATCCTGGGTCGATAGTTCCCATTTCAAAACTCATAGGCTCTCCAGAGGAAAGAATGTCGTGAAGTTGACCCATTTGGACTCGCGGGGCCGGGCCCGCATGGTTGACATCGGGGAGAAGCCACTGGTCAAGAGATGGGCCAGGGCCGAAGGTAAGCTGTTTGTCTCGCCCTCGACTCTGGAGCTGGTCGCCAGGGCGGCACTGCCGAAGGGCAATCCCTTCGAGGCAGCGCGCATCGCCGGCATTCAGGCGGCTAAAGAGACCAGCCGCTTGATTCCCCTCTGCCACACTTTGAGCCTGGACTACGTTGACGTGGAGATCGAGGTGGCTGAGAGCGCCTTTCAGATACGCAGCAGTGTCGCTTGCCGTTGGGCCACGGGCGTTGAGATGGAGGCGTTGACGGCTGTTACGGTGGCGGCCTTGGCTCTATACGACATGTGCAAGGCGGTCGACAAAGGAATGCGGCTGGGAGAAGTCCGGCTGGTGGAGAAAGCCAAAGGCGAAGAGCCCGATAAATGAGCCGGGCGCCGGATCCCCTCAGGGGTTGCCGTGGTTCTTTCTTCCACCACGGACCACACGGAATACACGGAAGGCAACACGAGACGATTCTTTGATTCTGGGCCTTGGGATAAGCGCCGGAGCTGATCGACAGACACGGCTTGGAGAAACTCGCACCTGCCTCTCCCACGGGGCAGTTCAATGGCCTCGCCCGCCGCCTCGATAAGCGTTCCTTCTCACACCCTCCCTCTGCCCCTGTCCGTGTGTTCCGTGGTTCTTTCTTCATCTGAGGGTTCCTCAGTCGACCCGAATTTCTCACGCCCGATCGCAGCAAAGAGCCGGAAGCGCCTCGCTGACTGCCCGGCCTCCTGGACGAGCAGCCAGTACGACTGAGGGGGGCGCTCGGGCCGTCTCACTTACGGGAACCGCTTCACTCGGGTTGGATTGGAAATCCTCGACAATGAGGGCCTCCACGGCTTTCCATCAGCACCACGTCGACTCCGCTCCCGGCGGGCAGAAAATCAGCCTCGGCGGGGAAAAGCATCAAGGAGTCCGCCCCGGAGAACGCCACCAGATCGGCTGAGCCTTTTGTCTCAAGCGGTTGCACGCTGAAGCCCCGGGGCGTCGACACGGTTCGAGCCGGCTTGAAGAAGAGGCGTCCCGATTTCTTGCGGGCATCGAGTGCCAGTCGCCCCCTCACCATCGGTGGAAACAACTCTGTGAAACCCATCCATTTGCGAACAGCCGGTTTGACGAAGACTTCAAAAGTCACGAAGGAAGAGACCGGGTTACCGGGCAGTCCGAAGACCATGTGGTTTCCTCGCCGCCCTACAATCAGGGGTTTTCCGGGTTTGATGGCGACCTTGTGAAAGAAGACTTCGACTCCCTCCTCCCGCAGCACCCGGTGGACGTAGTCAAACTCACCCATCGAGACGCCGCCGGAGAGGATCAGGAGATCCTTTTCGAGACCATGAGCCACCGCTTCCCTGATCAACTTCCGGTCATCGATCACCGGGGGAAGGATAGAGGCATCCAGACCCGCAGCCGAGCACTGCGCCCACAGCATTGAGGCATTCGAGTTGCGGATTTGTCCGCAATCGGGAGTCTGATCGATGTCGACCAGTTCGTTGCCTGTCGAGACAATGGCTACGGAAGGACTCTTGAAAACCGGTACCGCGGTGGCGCCAAAGGTGGCCAGCACGGCAATCTCGGGGGGACCAATGACTCTCCCCGACGCCAGCACCACACTCCCATGGCGCACTTCCGTCCCCCGGCGTGATATATTCTCTCCCAGGGACACCGCCTCAAGAATATCAACTCGGGTACCGGAGCGGCGTGTTTTCTCGACTCTCTGTACTGCATCGGCGCCAGGGGGAACTGGCGCCCCGGTCATGATCTGAAAGGCTTGGCCGGAGTTCAACTGGGGTGGACTGGAGTGCCCTGCGGCCACTACACCGACCACTTCGAGGGAAGCTGGAATGGTCGCAAGGTCGGCCTGCCGTAAGGCATACCCGTCCATGCAGGACCTGTCGAAGGGGGGCAGATCAAGATCGGCCGGAACAGGTGAGGCCAGAACCTTGTACAGACTTTCCAGCAGGGGCACCTGGATGACTGTCGGCTCCGGAATTTTTTTCAGCAGCCTGGCCAGCGCCTCTGGGTAGGAAAGCATCTTTCGATTATCTCACGAAAGGGAGAAGAACTCTTCCGGTCGGTTGGCACCGCCCCGCGGGGCAACCGCTCCCGCGTTGATCGCCTTGAATTCGATGAGCGAGTGGGGAGTGAATAGACGAAGGGGGTCAACGTAATGAATCTTGCCAAGCTCGAAACTTTCCAAGCTGTTGGAGCGTAGTAAAATGCAAAACATGGGGCCAAAAAAGAAGCTCATTATTTCGGCGTTGGTTGTGGTCGGTCTGGTGGCGGTTATTGCCATCAGCGTCAATGCCAGAAGGAAGGACCTGATCCCGGTTCAAACCGGTCACGTGAAGCGAGTGGCTCAGCTCATCTCCAAGGTCAATGCACCTGGAGAGATTCAGCCGAGGGAGTTCGTGGAGCTTCAGGCCGAGATCAGTGGTGTGATTACGCGGCTTTACGTGAAAGAGGGCGACTTTGTCAGTAAGGGCGACCTGCTGCTCAGAATCGACCCCACCCAGACCGAAGCCGAAACCCGGGCCCAGCAAGCCGTGCTGGCAGCGACCGTGATCGATGCCGCCAATCAGAAAGCTCAGATCAGCCTGCAGAAGACCAATGTGGCTCGCGAAGAGGCGAACGTTCTCGTGGCTGAGGCTGAACTGAGGCGCGCCAGGCAGGCACTGGATTTGAGCGGCAACAATTTCAATCGGAAGCAGGCCCTGTTTGAAGAGAATCTGATCTCCAGAGACCTCTATGAAGCCGCCAAGAACGATCGAGTGGCGGCTGAATCGGCGGTGGATTCCGCCGAGGCTCGGCTGCAACAGGCCAAAGCTCAGCTGGCAGTGTCCAAAATGGTCCTGGCCCAGAACAAGAATTCCTACCAGAGTGCCCTCAGTCGCGTGAAGCAGAACCGTGCAGTGCTGGCGCGCGTGCAGGACTCTCTCTCCAAGACGATCATCCGCTCCCCTTTGAGCGGCGTCATCACTCAGCTGAACGTCGAAGTCGGCGAACGCGCCGTCCCGGGAACCCTCAACAACCCGGCTGCCACCATCATGGTCATTGCCAATCTTTCCGTCATCGAGGCGGAGATCGAAGTGGATGAAACCGATATCGTCAATGTCCGTCTGGGACAGCAGGCGGTGGTCAACGTGGATGCCCTTCCCGACCGGCCGCTTCGGGGCAAGGTGACTGAAATCGGCAACTCGGCCATTCAAAAGCCCGGGCAGTCCCAGGAAGCTAAAGATTTCAAGGTGGCGGTTCGACTCGAGGACCCGCCCTCGAGCCTGCGGCCGGGTCTCAGTTGCACCGCGGACATCACGACGGCCATCCGGGACAATGTTCTCACCATCCCCATCCAGGCCCTGGCGGTTCGAGAGTTTGAGGTCGATGTCGAGGGAAACCCCATCAGGCCCGATCCCAAGAATAGGGAGGAGGACAAGGGTGACCTGGACAGGAAGACGAAGCGCGACAGGAAGGAATTCGAGGGGGTCTTCGTGGTGGTCAAGAAGAAAGCGCATTTCGTGCCCATCAGCACCGGTATCACGGGAGAGACCGAGGTGGAAGTGGCTTCAGGACTGGAAGAATCAGCCTTGATCGTGACCGGAAGCTATAAGGCTCTCCGAACCCTGAAAGACGGTGATCCGGTCAAAGTAGTGAACCGGGAAAGGGGTTAGCCTTGGAAGAGCCGCTCATTCGCACAATCGAACTGTGGAAGACCTACCAGATGGGCTCCGAAGCGATCCATGCGCTGCATAACGTGAGCTTCGACATATACCGCAATGAGTATATCGCGATCATGGGCCCTTCGGGATCAGGCAAATCGACTCTGATGAATCTGATTGGTTGCCTGGACACGGCCACCCAGGGTGAATACTACCTGAACGGGAAACTTGTCAGCGACATGGAGGATGACGAGTTGGCCTACATTCGAAATCAGGAAATCGGATTTGTCTTTCAGACTTTCAACTTGCTGGCTCGAGCTTCCGCCCTCCAGAACGTCGAATTGCCCTTGATCTACGCGGGCATTCCGGCCGGAGAACGGCGCCGGCTGGCCCGAAGGGCGCTGGAGATGGTGGAATTGGGCGACCGCATCACGCACCGTCCCAATGAACTCTCAGGCGGCCAGCGCCAGCGCGTCGCGATAGCCCGCGCCCTGGTCAATCAGCCTTCCATCATTCTGGCTGACGAGCCCACAGGCAATCTGGACTCCAGAACCGGGGACGAAATCATGGCCTTGATTGAGAAACTCCACGGCGAGGGCAACACGGTTGTTCTGGTGACCCATGAAGCGACCATCGCCGAGCATGCCGATCGAGTGATTCATCTGCGTGACGGCAGGATTGAGCGTGACGAGTCTCTCCGGCAATCCCGCGTTGCCCCCGCCTGAGCCACCGTGAACAGCACCCTCAGTCCGCCGCGACAGGAGAGCCGCGAAATCCCACTCCAGCCCCGGGTCAAGTGACAATCGTATCCTTTCTGACGAACCAGGAAGACGTGTACAGCTTCGATATCACCCGCGTCGACACCGGGTCGGGCGCCCAGTGGCAAACAGTGCTTCGACTTGAGGTCGTCTTTCTCATCTCTGCCCTGGCCGAGAACGGCCCAAATGGCGCTTGCACGCCTTCCGAGGATCCCCCACACCCCTCATAGCCGGCCACCCGCCTCTCGACCGGAAGCGTGGCAGTCTCCGACTCCGTTCTTCCGGACCTGAGCCAAGCCTGTGGTAAATTGACTTCTCCATGATTGTCGTAAACGCAGCATCGCAGATGGTGGCCCTGGGGGCGGTCCTGGTTGTACAGACTCTTTACATGATCGTGGTCGCCCGCGTCCTGGGTCCGGAGGACTTTGGACGCTTTTCCTTCGCCTGGACAATTGCCCAGATCTTGTTGATCGGCGGGGACCTGGGTCTGCACAATACGGCCTTGCGCAAGATCTCCACTCATCCCGAGCGCTCGGCAGCTTTCTGCAAGACCTTCTTTGGGCTGAAAATGGCGCTGAGCGCGATCCTTTTTCTGATCGCGGTCCTCATCTCTCTGGTCATCCGGGAAACGCTCGAAACGCGGATCGCGCTGCTGCTCTTTGGAGCGGGAATGTTCTTCCATTCCCTCAGCCTGGCCATCAACATCGTCTTTCAGTCTCACGGCAAGCTCTACTGGGCCAGCTTGAATGTCCTGACCCTCTTCCTGGCCCAGTTCCTGTTTGGGATTCTCCTTCTCTGGTGGGGTGCTCGCCTGATAGGTCTGGGAGTGGCCTATCTGTCGGCCGCCTGTTTGAGTCTGGCTCTCAACACTTTCATTTTCCAAAGGACAATCCACCCTCTGCGCCTGGAGCGAACGGCAACCTGGAGAAGATTCGCAAAGGAGTCGTTTCCCGTGGGTTTGGGGACCCTGTTCCACACCGTCTCCGCACGTGTGGGTGTGGCTCTGCTGACCTTGTTATCCGGTCCTTACCAGGCGGGTATCTTCGCCGCCGCCAACAGGATCACGTTGTCGATGTCGAATGTGCCCATCGGTATCTTCAGCGCCATCTTGCCGGTGATGGCTTCCCATCAAACCGACCGGGCACCGGTGAAGCGGCTGTTTCGTAAGTCTTTGACAGTGATGATCGGCATCTCGGTTGTGCTTTCGATCGGGTTCTTCCTCCTGGCCGAGCCATTGGTTCAATTTCTATACGGCCCGGCCTACCAGCTTTCTGTGGGCAACCTGCAGGTTCTCACCTGGTGTCTGATACCCGTTTTTGTGGGAATGTCCTTCAGCCACGTGATTCTCAGTCAGAGCCGCCTGGTGGCGAGACTACCGGTGGTGACGGGTGCGGCCATGGTGGCAAATCTGGGCGCCAATTCGGTGCTGATTCCCTGGATGGGGAGCCGGGGCGCTGCTTTCAGCGTCCTTCTCACCGAGACGGTTCTGGCGGTTGGATACGCCCTGGCGGTCAGAAGTTTTCTCTTTTCGCCCGTCTCTCCTCGCCCCCCCACCTCCGGCCACTCTTAGAGTCTCTGGGACTCCGACCCGCGTGGTCCCGTTTTCAACTATAATCTTCGGAGAGAGGGCAGAGTTTGATAAGCTGACCCTCTGCCGTTTGACAAAACAACATCTTGGAAAGGAGAGTACAGCCATGAGCGACATCAGCAGCCGTGGGTACGCGAACCCCGGAGTACTGGTTTCTACCGATTGGGTTGCCGCCCATCAGAGTGACTCCAACGTCCGCATAGTCGAGTCCAATGAAGATCCTTTGCTTTACAGTTCGGGACACATCCCAGGGTCGGTCGAGGTTGACTGGGCGCGCGACTTGAATCATCCGATTCGCAGAGACTACCTGGACCCGGAGGCCTTCCAGCGCCTCGTCACTCGGTTGGGAATCTCCCCCGACACCACCATCGTGTTCTATGGGGACAAAAATAACTGGTGGGCCACCTACGCCTTTTGGGTCTTTCAGCTCTATGGCCACACTCAGGCGCGAGTCATGGATGGTGGGCGCTTGAAGTGGGAAAAGGAAGGCCGCGAAATGACACGGGACGTGCCCTCTTATCCAGAGAGTCAATACTCATCGCCTGAACGCGACGACTCCAGAATCCGTGTTTTTCGCGACCAGGTTCGGGAGCATGTTGAGGCGAGGTTACCTCTGGTGGATGTGCGTAGCCCCGAGGAATACAGCGGCGAGCGGCTGCACATGCCAGACTACCCCAACGAGGGCGCCTTGAGAGGGGGGCACATTCCGCGAGCTGCAAATATCCCCTGGGCCCGAGCCGTGAATCCGGAGGACGGCACCTTCAAGACCGCGGCAGATCTCAAAGCCATCTATAGCGAGGAAAACGGGCTGAAGCCCGACGATGATGTGGTGGTTTACTGCCGCATCGGCGAGCGAAGCAGCCACACCTGGTTCGTTCTGAGTTACTTGCTGGGATTTGATCGCGTCCGCAACTACGATGGCAGCTGGACCGAATGGGGCAACTTGGTCAACGTCCCCGTTGAGCGGTAGTGAGCAGAACAAATGGCCGAGTACCCCGCCAAGCTTGAGAGGATTCTGGAGAACTTCCGACTCCTCCAGGATCGGTCGCAGCGGATCGAAGTCTTGATCAGCATGGCGGATCGTTTCAAGACGGTCCCCGGTCACATTGCCGAGCGCCCTTTTCCGGAAGAGAACCGCGTAAAAAGTTGTGAATCCGAAGCTTACGTTTTCACGGAAGAACTGCCGGATCACACGCTTCGGTTCCATTTCGCGGTGGAAAACCCACAGGGTATTTCGGCCATGGCGATTGCTGTACTTCTGGACAGAGGACTGTCGGGTCAGCCCCTGGACCAGGTTGCCAAAGTTCCATACGACATCGTTTTCGAGATCTTCGGGAACGAACTGTCGACAGGCAAGGGGCTTGGTCTGACGGGAATTGTGTCTATGGTTCAGCATGCCGCCAAGCGTCAGGCCTCCGAGCTTCAATCAGTCCCGCATCCGTCGTGAGGCGCCGAGATCGATGTTCTGAAAAGTTTTGCGTGGAAGGCCTCACCACTTCCTACCGGGCACTAGCGGACAGTACGCCGGGCGGGCGTCGGGCAACCTGAACAGAGGAGTTCGGCGTCGCCGACAGACACTTCCCGGGTAAGTTTTCAGCGGAAAGTCCATGAGCGTCTCTGGAAATCCGTATCTCAGCCGGGTCATGATTCGAAATCCTTTGGATTTCTTTGGCAGGCGCCGAGAGCTACAGCGCATTTTTTCCCGCATTGGCGCCGAGCGCCCGCAGAGCGTCTCGATTGTGGGCGAGCGCCGAATTGGGAAATCCTCGCTGCTCTACCATCTCAGCTGTCCCGAGATTCGCCAGAGATACCTGGGAGAAAAGACGTCGCTTCGGATGGTCTTCCTGGATTTTCAACAACTGAGAGACATGGGTATCGCTGGCTTCTTCCAGCACCTGTTCGAGAAGATTACCCTTGTCGATCCTGAGGTCAAGATCGCGGTCCCACCGGGCTATCGAGCCTTTCAGAGGATTCTCGAAGACTTCCAAAAGGAAGAAAAGGGACTCGTTCTCCTGTTGGATGAATTCGATGCCGTCACCTCCAATCCGGTTTTCACCACCGAGTTCTATTCGTTCCTGCGGTCGGCAGCCAATCACTACCCGGCGGCCTACGTCACCACCTCACAGACTGAGCTGCAACGACTCTGCCATTCCTCAGAGGTTTCGGATTCTCCATTCTTCAACATCTTCACCAATCTTCATCTCAGGTGCTTCGAGCGGGAAGAGGCCCTGGAGATGATCGCCCGACGTTCCTCGGAACAAGGAGTGCCGCTGATCCGGTTCGCAGACGAGATTCTGGAGTTGGCTGGACAGTTTCCCCTTTTTCTTCAAATCGCTTGTTGCCTCTATTTCGACAAATGTGCCGAAAGCTGCGAGGCCCGACCGGACCCGGATGAAATCCGGGAGCAGTTTCTCGAGGAAGCGGGACCCCACTTTGAGTATTTCTGGGAACACGTCTCGCTTGAAACACGTGTCCTGCTCAGAAGGGTTCTTGGCGGCGAAAGGCCGAGGCCGGACGAGCTGCATTTGTGCCGCAAGCTGAAACGGGAAGGATATTTGATCGACCGGCCGGATGGACTGGCCATCTTCTCCTCGGCATTTGGCCATCACATCGCCACACTGGAAAGCTCGGCCACTCGGCGAACCCTTCATACTCCTTTACTTTCTGAGCCGGAAGACCCTCTCTCCTCGGGAACCCAGGTGAACCAGTATCGACTTCTCTCCCGGGCGGGGGAAGGAGGCATGGGAGTGATCTACCGAGCTGAGGATTGCGCTCTCACCAGGAACGTGGCTCTGAAATTCATACAGCCAGGGTGTCTTCGCGATGAAACCGCCCGCAAGAGATTTCGCTCCGAGGCCCGCCTGGCAGCTTCCCTGAATCACCCCGCGATCACCTCAGTCTACGAGTACTTCGAAGTCGACGGCCAGGTGGTCTTGGTGATGGAATGGATCGATGGTGAAACGCTCAGGCAACGTATCCGAGACCAGGGTCCGGTAGAGTGGCCTGTGCTCACCGCCTGGTTGATGGAGGTTTGCGATGGTCTGGAGGCAGCCCACGCCCAGGGCATCATTCACCGTGACATCAAATCCTCAAATCTCATGATCACTCCTTCCAACCATATAAAAATCATGGATTTTGGGCTAGCCAAGCGGTGGAGCGATGAGACTCTGCACACTGCGACATCTCAACTGACCGAGAAGGGGGGCTTGCTGGGAACCCTCAACTACATGTCCCCCGAGCAGATCCGGGGCGAAGCCTTGGATTGCCGGAGCGATCTTTTTTCGCTGGGCGTGGTTTTCTTTGAAGCGTTGACGGGGCGATTACCCTTCGGCAGGCAAACACCAGCGGCACAGATGCAGGCTATTCTTCACGAACCGCAGCCTCACCTGGCTCTCTACCAGATCGAGCAAGCGCAACGCTTGGATACAATTGTCCGAAGGCTGTTGGAAAAGCGTCCCCGGGATCGCTATCTCAGCGCGGCCAGGTTAAAGGAAGACCTGGTCAATCTGTCGCGCGGGCGAAAGAGGGTGCTGACCTGGTTGCGGGGGAGATAGCGGCTAGACTGCGAGAAGGTACCCTTTGGCCGGAGTGCCGGTGATCCGGGAGAGCGCGAACACGTACCATTGGACCTGTCTCTCGTAGTGGGTCCTTCTGGCGTCGAGATTCGCATCGGTCTTGAAATCCAGGACAATCCAACGACCCTGCTCCAGAAAGGTGAGGTCAATGGACCCTTCCAGAGTGCGGCCGTCCTCAAGGTTCAGGAGCAGGGGGAACTCGCGGTGGCAGTGGTTTGAAGCTCGTGCCCGCTGCAGCAGGGGATGGCGCAGGGTGGCCTTAACGGAGTCCACGGCTGCCCGGACTTCTTCCCTCGTCGCCTGCATCACTCGGCCGTGGTAGCGGGCCAGAGAGAGGATCTCCGTTGCCCCAGCGGCGAGGTCGACATCTCTCAAGACTGTATGGACCAGGGTTCCAAAGCGCCGCCCGGAGGGGCGTTGCTCCGGTCGTTCCAGAATCTCCGCCTCAATGCTGCCAGACAGATTCTCCGGCAAAGCGGTCGCTTCGCTGGCTGTAAAGACTCGAAACTCCGGCTCCCCTCCCCGGTCCAGAGCCGCGGCTCGCCGTTCCTTCCACTCCAGATACTGTTGGAGTCCCTGGTCGGCCGTCTTTCTCCCCTTGTCTTCACTGAGAACCTCTTCCTCGCGCAAGCCGAAATGTCCCTCCGCCCCCAGGTTCAAGACCGCAGGATCCCACCAGACCACCTGATGCCCGCCTGCCTGGGGCCGGTGTCGACCCGGCTTAATGGAGGGCGGCTGAGAACCCGGGACCCGGCTCGGGCCCGCCAAGATCGTCGTTTCGCCAAAGTCGGGGCACCCGGTTGCGGGCTGGGATCCCCGTCGATCCCGTTGGGCGGGATAGAGAGCGGGACTGAGCGGGTCCACCCAGCCGTTCAGGGGAGCGTCACCCACGGCGGGGACCACCAGAATGTCGCGCGCGCGCGTGGCGGCTACATAGGCGATTCGGATTCCCTCGGCTTCATCGCGCCGGTGCTCCAGACCCGCATTCTGCTTGAGGTCGAGTGGCGAGCACCCCAGGACTCGAGTCGCGCACAGTCCCCGCTCCAGGTCCACGAACTTGTCGGGTTCGGCCTGGGCCAGCCTGGCCGTCATGTCGGCCAGGATGACGACGGGGAACTCGAGTCCCTTGGCGGCATGCAGCGTCATGATGCGGACTCCTTCGGCGCCTTCTTCCAGAACCGGGGATTCCACCGATCGGACTTTCTCGGCTTCCTCCTCGAGTCGTTCCACAAAACCCCTATAGGAGATCCCTCCGCCGATCTCGAATCGCCTCGCCATGTCGCAGACCCTTTGGACATTTGCCAGCACCTGGTCGCCGGCCGGCCTGAGGGCAAAACCGGCGTGGGCTCGAGTGAAATCCAGGATCTCATTCACCGTTCGCACAATGGGCCGGTGATTTCGACGGCGGTGCAGATCGGCCAGCAGGCCCAAAGCCTCGGACACCGGAAGAAACGTCTCATCCAGATCTTCCGGTAGTCGCCGAAAGGGGTGAAGGGGGCCGATTTCCTTTCGAAAACGAAGCAGGACGCTGTCGGCAACTGCAAAAAGAGATCCCTTCAGGGTGGCAAAGACTGAGAGTTCATCATCCGGCCACTCAACGGCGGTCAGTGCCGCGCGCAGGGTCCCCACTTCATCACGCCGGTGGAAGGTCCGTGAGCCCACCAGAAGGTGGGGAACGGAGCGCACGTCCAGGGCACGAATGTAGGGGCGTGTCACGTCACGTCCATAGGACATGAAGCGACGGAAAAGAATGCAGACGTGCCTGGGCAGAAGATCCATCTCCTGGCGGGGATCTTCCGGATTCCTGACCTTCCAGCCGCTTTCGTTGAGCAGCCACTCAACGAAGGACGCCACCGTCTCGGGAAGACACTCCTCCACCGCCCGGCGGGTGATCCTGAACCAGCCGTAGGGCCGAGGAGCCGGGAGGGCGATCAGCGCGGGATGGTGGGTGCTGGGCGGCCCCTGCTCCAACAGAGGAACGTAGTCCGGCTGCCCGCTCTCCACGTCCCCATTCATGGCCTTCTCGAAAGCGGCGTTGACCGCCTGTTGAAGAGGTCGGACGGACCGAAAATTCCGCTGCAAATAGAGAAGATTCACACCTGAGGCAGTGAGGATTTTCTTAACCTCCTGATAAAGGAGCACATCGGCGCGCCGAAAACGGTAGATCGACTGCTTGGGGTCGCCCACCAGGAAAAGCTTTCCTGGAACCACCCGGATGTTCCGCCAGTCACTGACGCTGGGGTCGTCCGCCGCCAGCAACAGCAGAATCTCGGACTGCAGCGGGTCGGTGTCCTGAAACTCATCGACAAAAAGGTGGGTCAACTTCTTCTGGAAGTCCCGACGGACGGAAGGATTGTATCGAACCAGGTCGCGGGCTTTGAGGAGCAGGTCCACAAAATCGAGGCCGCCGACCCTGCGTTTCAGCTCCCCGTACTCTGCCACCAGTTGCTGAAACTCGTCCTGAAGGGCCGCCGCCAGGTCCGCGTCGGCCCGCCGCTTGAAATGCTCCAGTGCTTGAACCAGGTTCTCGCGTTCCCGCACCATTTCTTCTCGCGCCACGCCATGGGCAAAAAAGCCTCTCCCTTTTCTTTTGTCCCGACTGAGTTCGCTGGTCAGGTTCAGGAGCCGGGCCTCGAGGTCATTGTAGTCCCGCTCTCGCGTCGATTCCGCCTTTTCCAGATCCCTGGTGAAAAAGCGTGCCGGACGTAAGGCCATCCTCAGATAATCCCTTTCATAGGAGCACTTTGCACTCTTCTCAGCCAGGGCGAAGACGTCAGGAAGGAGAGCATCAATTTCCGATTGTCTGTCGAAATCCTCCCGTCCCCAGGGAGCCGCAAAATCCCGCCATTCGGCAAAGATCCAGCCAGCGTCGCGAATCCGCTCCAAAGGAGAAACCGGGCGAAAGGATTTCCAGGTGGCGATACGGCTGAGGGCGCGGGCGAGGCTCTCGGGCATCTGGTTCAATTTACGCTGAATCCACGACTTGAAGGCTCGATCGAAGAGACGAGGCCCCTCTTCTTCCGAGAGTTCCGCGAAAGCGGGATCGACTCCGGCCTCCACCGGTCGTTCCCGCAGCAGGTCGGCACAAAAGGAGTGGATGGTCCCGATCCGGGCCTCCTCCAGCCGGGATATGGCTCGTTCCAGATGACGCCGCTCTTCGCTATCGGTGGTCTCCGCTCGCGCCTTTTCCAACTCCAGTCGCAGGCGCAACTTCAACTCACCCGCGGCCTTCCGAGTAAAGGTCACGGCTACCACACCCTCAACTCCCGCTTTGCCCTTCTTCAGGACCGAGACGAGACGTCCCACCAGCTCAGTGGTCTTTCCCGTGCCGGCAGCCGCCTCCACGATCAAGCTTTCATCCAGCGAAGAACGGATTCTCTCTCTCGCGGCCCCGTCGTCTAAAGAACTCACGTCCACTCAGCGGTCCTCGGGGGATGCCGTGACTTGACATCCCCGCTTCTCCGATTGCCAATCTCCATTCCATGACTCGTCGTGGCGGGCGTCCTTCCCGACACAGCCGGTTAGAGGTGGTTCGGTGATCATGGGCGCCAGCAGGCACGACGAACGACGATTCTCGCGGGCAGTCTACCATGAAATCGCTCGTCGTTCGGAAAGCGGTAAGACTTGACACTCCGGCTGGCTTTACGGCAGACTCCCGCAATGCGAGGTGTGCTCTGGTTGGCATTGCTCTGGAACATCTTCATGCCGCTGGCAGTCCGGGCCCAGTCCGAGGAGAGGGCAGTCACTGCGGCCGTACAACGGCTTTTTGACGCTATGGCCAGGCGGGATGCCGCCGCGGCTCGAAAACTGATGCTGCCCGAGGGACGACTGTTTTCGGTTCACCAGGAAACCAGCGAGGTGCGCGCCGGACCCACTAATCTCCAGTGGGCGGAGGCGCTGGCCGACGGCAATGGTCGTTACCTGGAGCGGATGTGGAACCCCAAGGTCATGATCCACGGTCGCATCGCCGTTCTGTGGGCCAAGTATGATTTTCACCTCAACGGCCGGTTCAGCCACTGCGGCGTGGACTCAATCGACCTGGTCAAGACGTCCGAGGGCTGGAAGATTGCCGGAGGACTCTACACCGTCGAGCGGAAAGGCTGCTCGCCGAGCCCGCTGGGTCCACCGTAGAGGCGTTGCTTCAACCCCTCCGCTCTCCAAAGTTCTTGAGCCAACCCAGGACCAGGGGCCAGCCCTGGCTGTGATTCTTGAAGGCCTCGGGGTACCCGGCAAAGCCGCCGTGGGTCATTGTCAACCGCGTACCCGTCTCGACCGGCTTCAGATCAAAGACCACCACCGTGGCAGGTCCCATTTCCTCCCAGCTCGGCTTCCAGGAGAAGCTGAGCCGGCGTGGGGGATCGATCTCCAGGTACTCCCCAGAGACCTCAAAGGGGCGACCGTCGGCATTTTTCCCCTGGCTCAGGTAGCGGCCGCCCACCCTCAGATCCACGATCCAGGAGTCGGATCGATAAACCGAATCGTCGCCCCACCAGTCCGTCAGCTGATCAGGAGTGGTCAAGGCCCTGAAGACACTCTCGGGCGGGGCCTCGATCTCAACCTGAATCACGATCTTATCCTGGGTCTTAGTGCTCACTGTCATGTGTCTGTTCTCCTTTCTTGCTTGTCCCATCCGGCTGGGCGGCCTTTGCCCCTCGGCCGTCGCCGGGCTGATCCTGACGCGACTCCACATAAGTTTTCAATCGATCCAGCCGGACCTGCCAGAATGTACGATAGGGTCCCAACCAGTGATCAATGTCGGCCAGGGGATCGGGGTTGAGATGGTAGAAGCGATTGCGGCCCTGCCGGTGTTCTCCCACCAGCCGCGCCTTGCGAAGGAGTCGAAGGTGTTTGGATATAGCCGGCCGGCTGACTGAAAAACCGGAGGCGATCTCCTTGACCGGCCGGCTGCCGCTGCGCAGCAAATTCAGGATGGCGCGACGAGTGGGATCCGCTATGGCTCGAAAAACCGTGTCTTCCCGGTGCGAGGCTTGCGCCAGTCCAACTTTCATTTCCTGCTCCACGCTCCCATTCAACCGATCCGGCAGCCGATCAGAAAATAATCAGTAACCATATGGTTACCTATTGTAACTGGTTTGGAGGAGAGCGGTCAAGGTCTATTCTGGCTCACCCACCACTTGCCGGTCTGAGGGCGAACTCGATAGAGGTCGCCTGGCAGTGGGAGAACTCGTCACCTCGATCCAGGTCCTTTGAGGCTCCGGCTCGGTATCGGTATCGCTGTCGCTATCCGTGATCCGACATCATGCGCATTGCTCCCCACCATCGACACTGGTGGGGTAGTCGGGTCTTCACCGGTATCGGAATCGGGTTCGCAATCGCTATCGCCGTCGATTGAACTATGGGCCCCAAGCGGTGCATTTTCTCAGGCGTGGGATGATCTGTGATATTGAGCCAGATCTTTTGGGAGTCGCGATCGGGATCGGTAATCGACATCATGCCCATTCCTGCCTGCCATTGCAGTCCAGGTCGATAGCAATGACCGTCTAGTCGGGGAGTGTCACTGCAGAGCCAGATGGAGACCCTCGTCGGAGAAAGTTGTCGTCGGGCCTCCCGGCGATTCTGGTCTGAGCCCCAAGGGCGGATGACCCGGGCGATCGAAGCGGGCTATTCCCGGGGGTCTCTTGAGTGAGCGCTTTCCCGCAGCGCTTCCTGAAGAGCCCGGGCGACCAATTGATTTCCCCGGGCCGTAATGTGCGTCGTGAACAACCGGGCGTACTCTTTCGGGTCCCGCCTCTTGATTGCCATCAAATCCTCTCGCAGATCAACGACTTGTACCCGTTCCGAACGGACGCAGTGCAGCAGACGTGCGATCACCTCGAGGGAAGAGGATGAAGGATTCTTTTCGTACTGAATCAAAAGGACAAGATGAATCGCCCTCTGATTTGCGATTCCTGCCATTTGGCGGACTAATAAGCAGGCGATTTCTTCTCCTCGGGTGTTGACCGTCCGGCTCAGGGACCCTTCCAGCCAGTAGCTTGGAAAGGCCTTTCGCATCAGCTTGTAAAAGAAAAAACTGTAACCCGTCACCTCCTTGAAGGTGCCCAAATCGAGGCCGGTCGGCGGCGGCACAGGCTGATTGTGCAACTGAAGGCGTCCCTCCTCAATCTGAAAGTAGGGCTTTCCTGCCCCGGAACGCTGTGACAGTTCGCAGCGGCGAACATCGTCGGAGATGAGACTGAGGATCACGAGGTCCGGTGCATACTTGCCAATCAATGCTTTGGCCCGCAGGCAAGTCTGGTCGAAGCCGTATCCGAACACCCCGGCGTTGATCACTGGTGTCCCCAGCAGCTGCTCAAGCGCTGCCGGCCAGGTCTCGCGGTCCGAGACCTCATCACCAAAAGTGAAGGAATCCCCTGCCGCTATGACTAAGGGCGAATCCGGGAGATCCCCTTGTTCCTGCTCGCGGCCATTGGAGCGGAGGCCATCGGCGGTGATCGTGACCTTTTTCCCCCACAAGGCCCCCTCGGGCCATGACCCGGGTCTCGGAATCCAGCCCAGTTCAGCATCGTACCGAGCCGGGTAAGCCTCCCTGACATAGCGTAGCTCTGCCACCAGAAAGTTGGCCAAACGCCATTCCCACTTCCAGAGCCGGGCAGTAGTTTCCAGGATTCCGAAGGTCAGCAACAGAGTGGTCAGAGAGAGCGAGATGTGGGTGAGGATTCTCTTCATTCTGCTCGAGCGGAACCTCAGGGTCAAAAGAGTGCGACCCGGAAAATGCGAGCCATGATCAGCAGAGCGCTTAGAGAGGTAAAGACAGCCAGACTGCCCCAGGCCAGCCAGGTTTCGATCCTGGAGGGATAAAAGAGCCTGTCTTCTTTGGGGATGACGGCGAAACAGTAGTAGAGATTGAGGAAAAAAATGACCGGTGCCACGAAAAATGCCAATGCCGAAGCCACCAGCACCAGCCACACTGGCCTTGGTGCTCCTGCGATAATCGCCACCGCGGCGAAGAGCGAAAAGAGCATCGTCATCCTGTAGATATTGTATTCGGAATACCAGGTTCTTTTCTGTTTCGGCGTGAGATCTTCCGTCGAGGTTCCGAGCAGCGCCGTTGACCTGAACAGGTTTCGGCAACAGGCGCCGACCACCCTGGGCCAACCGTCAAAATAGTTGAAGGCGGTCGAATAGGTGGCGGCAAAAGAACCGAGCAGAAACAAGGGCATCATCCAGGGGCTGGCCTGGGTGAAAATCTTTGCAATCTGACCGATCACCTCTCGGCCTTTGACTTCGCTCCCAGGGATCCAAACCGCCGCCAGCAGCAGAAATATACAAGCGATCAGGAACGATATGACGTGCCCGTGCCGGAAATCCCACAGACCAATGATGAACCACCTTCTACAATAGTGGCGGGCGCGAGGAGGTAGTCGCAGGGTATCCACGGCAAGGTCCCTCTTACTTGAAGTCAGGGGGTTGAAGGAACGGGCGAGACCCATCTCTTCAAGGTGCTCTCTGATGCGGGCCATGCCAGCCTTCTTTGCCTTTCCCCACTCCGAAGCCTGCAGGGAGACGTCGATCCCGGTGGGCAGCAACCCCAGGAACCCGGCCACGATCAGCCAGGAGCCAGCAGGGGTCTCAAACTGGAAGAAATGAGCCAGGGACGAAAGCGGAGCGGGTTCGACCAGGTAGATGGCCACGGCTGAAAGGCAAAGCACGCCGGCTGAAATCTTCGCCACCAGTTCGACTGCCAGATACTTTCCGCTGAAGAGGATCCCCACCGATAGGGTCCCCAGCAGGAACCCATAGAGAGAAAGACTCAGCTGAAGTCCCATGAACTGGGAGAAGAAATAGAACAAAACGGCGGAGGCAGCGACCAGTCTTCCCGCCTGGCCAAGCGCGCACTGGAAGAGGGTGGTGATCAGGACATACCAGAGAGGCCACTTTTTCCAAGCGGTCGAGTAAGCGTCCAAAAGGCTCTTCCCGGTGGCATGAGTGAACCGGAAAGCCATTTCGAAACCATAGTACTTGAATAAGTATGCGACCGGGATGCACCAGAGCAGAGCGTACCCAAACCGCGCTCCCGCAACGGGAGCCGTAATGAGATGGCTGGTCCCGATGCCTGTCATCATCAGGATGACGCCGGGGCCAAAATGCTTCATGAGACCGGCCAGATTGACCTTTGGAATCTCGAGAGCCTCGAGTTCTTCTATTCCACGAGGGCGACTGGGGAGTGCTGCTTCCGCCATGCTGGAACTCTTCCGCCTACCGAATCTCCGGGCAATCACGCGAATCCCGGCCTGGTTGAATGGCCACCTGGCGCTCAGCTTCCTTTGGCGATACGAGCCCTCAATTTCACCAGCGCCAGGACGGCACTGAGAGTCGGTGTGGGGACTCCCACCAGCTTTCCCATCTCGCAGACGGCAGCGACCAGAGCGTCGATTTCCATGGGCCGGCCCAGTTCAAGATCTTGAAGCATGGAAGTCTTGTGGGGGCCGACCGCGGCAGCCCAGCCGATTCGCGTATCCACGTCGACCGGAAACTTGACGCCCAGACTTGCGGCCACCGCTCCGGCTTCCATCATCATGTGGCGGATTACGGCTCGAGTGCCGGCATCCCGGGTCATCTGTTCCAGAGTCGCGTGGGTCAATACGCTCACCGGGTTGAAAGAGGCATTCCCCCACAACTTGAGCCAGATGTCGTCGCGGATTTTCGCGCGCACGGGCGCCTTGAGACCCGAGCTTGTCAAAGCCTTGCTGAGCGCCACCACGCGTGGGGTCTTCACCCCATCCGGCTCTCCCAGCATGAATCTTCTCCCCGACAAGTGTCTGACAACGCCAGGCTCGACAATCCGGCACGACGGATAGACGACGCACCCAATAGCCCGGTGGGGTCCCAGGCCATCCCAAATCCGCCCACCGGGATCGACTGTCTCCAGACGCTGGTTTTCCCACCGGCCTTTCAGTTTGTGAAAATACCACCAGGGTATGCCGTTTTGGGCAGTGACCACGGGCGTCTCCGCGGAGAGAAGCGGCCTCATCTGGTCCACAATCGGGCCAACCGAGTGGGCTTTCAGCGTCACAATGACATAATCCTGGGGACCGGCCTCTGAAGGGTCATCGGTACAGGGCACTTGAACGACCCTGCGTTCGCCGCCGATCAGCAGGGTCAAGCCCTGACTCCGCATGGCTTCCAAATGAGGTCCACGGGCGATCAGCGTGACCTCGAATCCGGCCCCGGCGAGTTGAGCGCCCAGGTAACCCCCAATTGCCCCCGCCCCGTAAATGCAAATCTTCATGGCGCTTCGTTCAAACGGCTCCTCGCCGGCTCCTAGACTGTAAACTGAACCGAAGCGTCAGCGCCCGGCCCAATCCGGATGGCCACTCACTTACATTCGTGGTTCAGTGACCTGGCGGCAAAATTGGCGTAATCCCTGACGATGTATGCCCCGCTGCCCTGCATTCACACTGTTGTCAGAACCTAACAGCTGACAACGGCCGAAGCGCGAAATTCCAAATTATTCTTGGTTGGCTGCTTAGACCAACCCGAGCTTCTCCGCCAAGCCGATGCGCTGCAATTTTCCAGTCGGTCCCTTGGGGATTTCCCCCACAAAGACGATACGCCGGGGCACCTTGAAATCGGCCAGTCGAGCCCGCGCAAAGTTTCGGATGTCGGCCTCGGTCGGCGGGGCATCCGTGTCGGGCACGACGGCGGCGGCGACCTCCTCGCCCAGTTTCGCGTGGGGCATGGCGAAGGTGACAACCTGGACCACGGCAGGATGATCCATCAGCACTTCATCCACTTCCCGAGGAGACACCTTCTCGCCGCCGCGGTTGATAATCTCCTTCAACCGACCGGTCAGGCGCAGGTAGCCCTCCCCGTCCATGACACCCTGGTCTCCCGTCCGAAACCAGCCTCTGCAAAAGGCCGCGGCATTGGCGCGCGGGTTGTTCTGGTAGCCTCTGGTCACGTTGTCTCCGCGGATCACCACCTCCCCCACCTCTCCGCCGGGCAGCAACCGGCCATCCTCGTCCATGATCGCCACTTCCGGGCCCGCCGCCAAGCCGACTGTGCCCGCTTTGCGCTCACGCGGGGGCAACGGGTTGCTGGTCATCTGATGGGCGGCTTCCGTCATACCGTAAGACTCGATGACCGGCGCCTGGAAGACTTCTTCCAGCCTTCGCAGAAGCTGTGGGGCCAGCGAAGCGGAGGAGGAGCGGATGAAGCGCAGCCGTCCGGCTTCGATGATGGCACGGTTCGGTCCGGCGCGACTCAGGATGGCCTGATGCATGGTCGGAACCGCCGTGTACCAGGAGGGGTCGGACTCTTTCATCCACCTGAAAAACTTCAACCCGTTGAAACTCGGAGTGCAAAACACGGAAGCTCCCGAAGCCAATGAGCTGGATACGGCCGCCATCAGCCCGTGGATGTGGAAAAGCGGCATCACATTCAAACAGCAGTCCTCCGGAGCCAGGGCCAGACTTTCTTTGATGTGGGCGGCCGAAGCGCAGATGTTGGCATGGGTCAAGGGAACGATCTTGGGCCGCGATGTGGTACCGGAGGTGTGAAGCACCAAGGCCACATCGTCTGCCTCCGCCTCGCCCCCCTGAGACGCCCCCTTCCCCCCGCAGGGACCGACAAGATCAAACAGGCCACAGGGTCCAGAGACAGCTGGGCTCAGCTCCGCGACCGGGATGCCCAGTCTTTTGGCCGCCCCTCGAGCGGCAGTCGTGTTGCCGGCTTCCACCACCAGGAGTTTGGCCCTCAGGTCGGAAAGGTAGAATTCGAATTCGTCTGCTTTGTAGGCGGGATTGAGCGGAGCCGCCGTGGCTCCAGCCGCGATGGAAAGGAAAGCAGATGCCATCTCCGGTCCGTTTCGAATGACGATCGCCACCGGGTCGTTTCGCCCAACCCCAAAGGTATTGAGCCTCCCGATAGTCCTCGCCACCTGTCTGCTCAGGTCGCCGTATCTCAGAGGTTGGCGGCCCGGTGCTCTGATGGCAACAGCCCCCTGCTCTCCCCGTTCAATGAGCTTGACCACCGTCCAGGCAACAGATCTCTTCATATCACTCAGTATTTCCTCTTCAAACCTCTCATGGTTGAACCCTCAACCCATCACCCAGGTCATCACCAGCCGGATGTCCCGCCCCAAGCGTCCGGCGGGACCGCAGGGTCCCGGGGAACTGAGCTCATGCTCTCAGACGACAGCGAACCCAAATTGTGGAATGCTGAGCTGGAAATCCGATCACGTAAACAGTGTCAAAGATGCCCTGAATCTGTAGTTTTTTTGCCAGGACGGACCACAATCAGGTCGCATGACAAGAGGGCTTCCAGCCTTGGCATTCGCACGCTCAAGTATACATTATGAGGCCAGGAATTGAGCCTGGGTTCGCCGCCCAAGGTCGCAACTGTAAATAGTCAAAGATCAAAAGGGAGGCTTTGCCCCGTCCCGGCGGGGGATCGGTCCCGGGTCAGTGTGGGCCAGGCTCAAAGGCGCGCTATTTGCGGGAGGTGGTCGAAATGGTGGTCGCGGGCGTAGAGAACCAGGTTGTGCTGCAGGACCAAGGCGGCAATCCAGATATCATTGGTCGGGATTGGCGACCCCTGCTGGCGCAGCTGGCGATAGAGCCCCGCGTAGTGGTGAGTCGTCTGGTCGTCGGCGAACAGCACGTCAACACCGTCCTTCATGAGGAACTGGCGAAGGGCCCTCTCGTTTTGCACACCGTGACTGCCGACTGCAAATCCTGCTCTCAACTCCCCCAGGACGACGAAGGGCAAAAAGACATCCTCGGCCGTCTCCAGAGCCTGGACAACGCCACGGTGGCCACGACAGAAATCCGTGTATCGGTTGGTGTCGAGAGCGACTCTCACTTCCAGAGCTCCGGATCGATGGCGTGTTGATCCACAATCGCTTGATCAAAAGTCGGATCCTCCTTCCATCTCCCGGCCAGGTCGCTGAGGTCCCGGTAGCGTTGCGCCTGCCTGGAAAACCCCATGCCTCGAGCCAAGGCCTGGAGGGTGACCTCGTTGAGGCTCTTCTTCTCGACTTTGGCGCGTTCCCGCAGAGCTGTATCCAGCGCTGCGGGGACCTTCCGTAACGTATATTGCATGCAAATATTGTAGGCTCTCTCTTCAGCAGTTGCAAGCGAGCCCTGGGGCCTCAAAGTTGGGTCGGGCAGACTGAGCCCGGACTCTTCACCAGCTTTCTGCTGCGGCGCCGTTATCATCCGCGCTGGCTGCGTTGCCCACCCTCGGCCTCCTCGACGTAATGCCGACTACACCTCCGGGGGCCTCGGGCGTAACGCCTTGTCAGCGCGGCGCTTCCGACGCCTCGCGACGAAACCTGGTGCATAATCCGGGTTAGCCCAGGCTTCCAGCCTGCAGACTGCGTCAGAGAGGTCCCGGTATGATGGAGCCGGATTTGCAGGTGCCTTTGTGGTATAAAAGTTTTCTGGGTAACAGGTTAAACACCATCCAAAGGAGAAAAGACCCATGAGTAGCGTCGAGCCGGCCGTACAAAAGGATCCGGCTGCCTTGAGGGCGGCCCATCAGGAGTTCCTCTTTCCCTGTTTGAAACCCCTGTACCGCGAACCGATCGTGCCTTCCCATGCTTCGGGAACCACGGTCGTCGACGTGGAAGGCAGGGAGTACCTCGACTTTTTTTCAGGCATATTGACCACTGCTCTGGGCCACTGTCACCCGGCGGTTGTGGAGCGCGTCCGCGAGCAGGTGGGCCGTCTCGGGCACACCTCTACCCTCTACCTCACCGAGAATCAGATCCGGGTGGCGCAAAAGCTGTCCCGGATTTCACCGGGCGGGCTCAGGAGCTGTTTCTTTACCAACAGCGGAACGGAGGCGGTGGAAACCGCCGTCATGCTGGCCCAGCTTTACACGGGACGAAGCGAGATCATCACACTGCGCCACGGCTATTCCGGACGCACCACTCTGGCCACCAACATGACCGCTCATGCGTCCTGGCGACCGCTACCGACCTCAACCGCCGGTATCAAGCATGCTCTCTCTCCTTACATTTATCGCAGCCCTTTCGCTGGGTCCGAGGAAGAACAGGCGGAGCGTTTTGCTCAGGATGTCGAGGAGGTGATTGAGACGACCACGACCGGCCGCCCGGCGGCATTTTTTGCCGAGCCCATTCAGGGCGTGGGCGGTTACATCGTACCTCCTCGAGGGTATTTCCAAAGAGTGGCGGCCATCATCCGCAAGTACGGCGGCCTCTTCATTTCCGACGAAGTTCAAGCCGGATTTGGCCGAACGGGCGAAAAGTGGTTTGGAATCGAACACTGGGAAGTCGAACCGGACATTATGGTCATGGCCAAGGGGATCGCCAACGGATTCCCGGTCGGCGCCACCATCACCCGCCCCGAAATTGCTCAGGCGTGGACGCCCAAGACCATCTCCACTTTCGGAGGAAACCCGGTTTCGATGGCCGCCGCCGATGCCACTCTGGAAGTAATGATTGCAGAGGATACGCCCCGGCGCTGTGCCCAGCGCGGTCGTCAACTCCGTCAGGGACTGGAAGTCCTCCAGCAAGGCCACAGCTGGATCGGGGAGGTGCGGGGAATGGGCCTCATGCAGGCCATCGAAGTGGTCGAGGACCGGGAAACCCGGAATCCAGCGCCCCAAAAAGCCCTGGAAGTCATCGAGGCGGCCAAGGAGGAGAGGCTGCTGGTGGGTCTGGGCGGACTGCACAATCACGTCATTCGACTGGGCCCATCCATGTTGGTGACGGAGGCCGAGGTCGACGAAGCTTTGAATCGCTTTGGCTGCGCCTTTCGCAAAGTCGACGCGGCTTGAGCTGCTCAGAACTCCCAACGGTCGCAGGTTCGGGTGCCCTCGTTGCATCCGGCGCGCCCCGCGGGGGCCTCGGGGAATTTTATGTCGGCCTCATTTCGCCAAGGCAACCGGAATGGCCGAAGTGGTGAGCGTCAGTGGCCACCGGCAAAATGGTAATGTGAGCGACGATACAGTGTCTTGAATCGCCGGGAGGCAAGCGTGGGCTTTTGCATCGCCAAGGAGAGCAGACGGGAGAAAACCCGCTCGACGCTGGAGCGCTTCTCATTGAATAATCTGGGTTAGACGAGATCAATGATTGCCGGTCTTCCCTGGACATCATGGCTTCTTCTGATCGCCTCCGTCAGTCTCGGTCTCGCAATCACCCTTCGCTTCTACAGGGTTCATCGGCCCAACCCGCCTTCCTCGGACTCCGGCGCGAAGGGACGGCGCAAGAGCCGTTCAGATTGAGTCTAATTCCCATCCGGAAAAGAATAAGTCATTGGAAACACGAATGTTAACAGGGCGCAATGAGAACTCGAAATTCCCAAGTGCCAACAAGTGCCAACTACTGAGGGCGTGGCGCCCGACCCTCGACTGCAAGTCGAGGGGTTCTAATCTCGTCGACTCGAAGTCGACTGTGAGCCCGGAAACCGCCGGCTTCAGACGGCGGTTCTCCAAAGACAAGTTCTGAAAAACCCTTCGACTTCAGTCGGAGGATCTCCCTATCGCCCCCATTCGGGGACTTCGGGGACCTTCTCTTCGTCTGAAGACGAGGGGTTTCCACCATCCCCGAACGGGACACTAATACCCAAGGTGGCTTGTCGATACGAGAACCGCAAATGCAAGAGCTGTTTGGGGTTTGGAACTTGGTCCTTGGAATTTCTAGTTCCCATCCTAGCTGCTAAGCTATGATTTCACATAGTTTCACATTTATTTACGAGTTTTGGGATGGGAACTAGACTAGTTCCCATCCCAAACGCTAAGCCACTATTACACAACTAGTTAATAGTCTTGGGATGGGAACGTGATCGTCTTCTTGATCGCCTACCTGGTCGTCCTTCTGCTCTTCGGGCTCTGGGGGAGGAAAGACTCCGGAACCGTTGAGGGCTACTACGTGGCCAGCAAGAGGCTCCCCTCCTGGGTGATTGCCTTCAGCTCCAATGCGACGGGTGAGAGTGGATGGCTGTTGCTGGGTCTCACCGGGATGGGCTATCTCGTCGGTGTCCACGCGTTCTGGGTGGTTATGGGAGAAGTGCTGGGAGTGGCTTTGGGATGGACTCTGGTGGGCCGGCGCTTCAAGGAGTACACCGACAGATGCAACGCCATCACGGTGCCGGACTTCCTGGAAGCTCGTTTCCGAGACCGACGGCACTACCTGCGCTTCCTGAGCGCGGGCATTATTCTGACGATGGTGGTGGCTTACCTGGCGGCCCAACTGGTGGCGACGGGCAAAGCCTTCGGCTCCTTTCTCGGGATGAGTTACTCGGGTGGAGTGCTTCTGGGCGCGGCCATCACGCTCTTTTACACAACCGTCGGCGGTTTCAAGGCGGTCGCCTATACCGACTTGCTGCAGGGATTGCTGATGGCTTCCGGACTCTTGTTGCTGGCGATCGTGGGCGTCGTTTCGGCAGGTGGATGGATGCCTCTGACCCACCAACTCCATGCCATCGATCCGAGCCTGTTGTGGGCCATGGGAAAGCATGGCATTTCCGTCTCCGGGCTGGCCAGCGTCCTGAGTTTTCTGGGCATTGGACTGGCTTTTCTCGGCGTTCCTCAACTTCTGGTGCGTTTCATTTCCGCTAAAGACGGAGACGAGATTGTCTCGGGCAGCGTGATAGCGGTGCTCTGTATCATCATTTTTGACCTGGGAGCGGTCTTCGCAGGCATGGCTGGCCGCGTCCTTTTCCCGGGTTTGGACGACCCTGAAACCGTCATGCCGCTCATGAGCAGTGAGCTTTTCCCGGCTGTCTTGACAGGGCTTTTTGTGATTGTCGTCTTGGGGGCCATCATGTCCACTGTGGATTCCCTGCTGATTCTGGCCTCCTCAGCCGTAGTCCGAGACCTGGTTGAGAAGGTATTCCACCCCTCTCTGACGGAACGTCAATTATCACACTACGGCCAACTGACCACAGTACTGGTGGGTTTGGCCGCACTGCCCTTCGCTCTGGCCAAGGTGCAGGTTGTCTTCCGGTTTGTCTTGTTTGCCTGGTCCGGCTTGGCGACGGCCTTTTCGCCCACTATATTGTGCGCTCTTTTCTGGAAGCGTACCAGCCTGGCGGGAGCCCTGGCGGGAATTGCCGGCGGGTTTGTCACCACAGTGGTCTGGGTCCTTTACCTGAAAGCCCATTTTTTCAATCTCTACGAAATGCTGCCCGGATTCCTGGTGGGGGGCGGCCTGACTGTTCTGGTCAGTCTCCTGACTGCGCCTCCGGAAGGCGCCGAGGGTGAAATGGACTCCGTCGAGCGCGCCGTCGGGCCTTCGTTCGGATTTCTCACACCCGGTCGCAGCGAAGAGCCGGAAGCGCCGCGCTGACAAGGCATTACGACCGAGGCCCGCGGTGGCGTAGTCTTGCACTACGTCGAGGAGGCCGAGGGCAGGCAACGCAGTCAGCGGAGATGATTCCGGCTCTGCGGCAGATTGGTGTGAGACATGCGGGGTTAGTGGGGCCGAGTCACGCAGCGGCCTTGAACTCGTCCTCGGGCCAGGCGCTGACGGGTTGACTCGGCCGTTCGGCTTTGAAGAATCCAGCGCATCCTCTACCCGATGCTCCGCCGGACTGCTCTCCACCCTCCTCCGATCCGCTCGACTGGCCTTCCCAACCTGCTCCGGTTACAATCCTTTGAGTTGAGCGGGAGGCTAGCCCGGATTATTCATCGGCTTTCGTGACGAAGCTGCGAAGGCGCCGGCTTGGTAAGGCTTGCGAGGGAGGCCCCCCGAGAAGAGGGTGCGACGAGACAACGAAAACGGAGCCGGAGCCTAGTAGCAGGAGTGTCTCCACCAAGACTGGATCAGCATGGGAAACGCGGCTCGCAACAAGTCGGTCGAGTTCTTTGAAACCCAGTTCCAGCGTCAGATTCGCGAGCAGGACTATGAGCTGAACCCATTCGAGAGGCTGGCGCTGAACTACCTCACCGGCACGGTTTTGGATCTAGGTTGCGGTCTGGGCAACTTGAGTCTGGAAGCCGGAAGACGCAGCCACAGGGTGGTTGCCGTCGACGCCAGCCCGGCAGCCGTCGCGCGAATCCATGCCGACGCGCGGCGGGAGGCGCTTTCGGTACGAGCCGTCGAGGCGGACATCGAGAGAGGGATTGTCGACCGGCTGTATGACACCATCGTGGCCATCGGGCTTTTGATGTTCTTCCGTCGTAAACAGGCCCTTGAGTTGCTGCAGGCCATCAAAGAGCACGTCAATCCCGGTGGCCGCGCCATCGTCAACGTGCTCACCGTGGGCACCACCTACATGGGCATGTTCGATGCGGGCAACTACTACCTGTTCCAGCGGCACCAGCTGGAGGAGGAATTTGCCGGTTGGAAAATCCTGGTCTCGCGCCACCAGACGTTTTCGGCTCCGGAGGGAACGAGCAAAGCGTTCTCGACGGTGATCGCGGAAAAACCTATTCCGGCGTCCTGAGGAGCCCAAAAAAGGAAGCCGCGTGGGGGACGGGTTCAAAGTGGGGAAAGGAGACCCGCACACCGGAGTTGACTGCCTGCTCCACCGGAAACTCAGGATCTTCAGCTGCTTACAGCGGAATTCTGAGAATTCTGCTCTCTAGATGCGTCACATTGACGATGCACGCCGTTGCCCTGTGAACTGAGCCGAAGCGTCAGCGCCCGGCTAATCCGGATGGCCACTCACTGACGTTCGTGGTTCGGTGGCTTGGCGCCGGAATCAGCTCAACGTGGAAAATCACGGTTGGCTTTAGCTTCCCGGCGGGGATGCACGGGATTTCGATCAAGAATTAACCGATCAAGCGACGAGGTGAAAGGTGGCCAAAGGTTTCGTGAATTCCTGGTGGAACCGCTTCCGGGGTCGCCTCCAGCCCACGCCATGCCCGTTCTCTGAGGCGGCGGTGCTGGATTCAAAGCTTCGCCGTCTGGTGGCCGGACCCGAGCGCCTTCTGCGCGAGTTTGGGGTCCGTGCCGGCGAGCGAATCCTGGAGGTGGGTCCCGGCAGCGGCTACTACTCCCTCGCTACGGCCCAACGCCTCCAACCGGACGGGCACCTCATCTGCCTGGACATCCAGCAGGAGATGCTGGCCGCCACCCGGGAGCGCTTCGGCATGGATGGCCGAGCCGCCGCCGACTTCCTGCGCGCCGACGCGGGAGCACTCCCGCTTGCCAGCGATTCAATCGACCGAGTGCTCCTCATCGGAGTGCTGGGTGAGTTTCCCGACCGGCGGCGGGCGCTGGACGAGATCGCCCGGGTCCTGCGCCCCATGGGTCGGCTGTCCGTATGCGAGCAGCTGCCAGACCCGGACTTCGTGACCAAGAGGACCCTTCGAAGCGAACTCGGCCGGCTCGGCTTCAGCGAGCTTTCCACTCGAGGGCATGCGTTCTACACCTCCACCTGGTCGGCATCTGCCGGGAAGTAGGATCGAAAGTGCGAGGAGCTGAGGACGGTTAGAGGCTGCAGCGGGAAGCGGCACGGTTTGGAGGTGAATGTCAATCATCTTGAGCCCAAGTGAGCAGAACGACGATGACAACTCGACGAGTGGTTACAGGCACCAACGAAGACGGAAAATCCTATTTCGTTTATGACGGCGCTACTCCGGGCCATCTCGACCTGGGGATCGCGCTCGACGATGAGATTTGGGTCGACGACCCTGCAAATCCCGATCCCACAGCATCCAAAGACCCGGCGAGAGCCCAGAGGTTCCGGCTTGAGCCTCCTCCTGGTGGTTCCACTCTTCGCGTCTTCACGTTCCCGCCCGAGAGCGAACTTCCAGATGAGCCGGCTGAAATAGCAGCCGCTCTGGCGGCAGTCGAGGCTCGATTCGATACAGGCGGCGTGATGGAGCAGGATCACCCGGGCATGCACACGACTCAAACGATCGATTACGGGATCGTTCTGTCTGGTGAGATTGACCTCGAACTTGACGAGGGAGAAGTTCACCTCACACCATGGGATGTCGTCGTCCAGAGGGGGACGCGCCACGCGTGGCGGAATCGGAGCGCCCAGCCGTGCACAATCGCGTTCGTGCTGATCAGCAGCCCCAATTACAGCTGAGCGGACTCCTTTCGATTGGTGATTGACTGTCGGGACTGCCCAGTCAGGCACCGAGGATCTCCGCGCTTGTCCTCACATGGACTCCGGCGGCCCGCATCTCTTGCACGGCTCTTGCGGCATCGGTCGGCCTTAGATTCACTCCCCGGCAGGCATCCAGGATCAGGCAAACCTCAAACCCGAGCTGCCGGGCATCGAGAGCAGTGAACTTGACGCAGTAATCCGTTGCCAGACCCAGGACATAGACCTCCACCACATGCCGGCCCCTGAGGTAATCGCCCAGACCGGTGGCCTTGCGGCGGCCATTGTCAAAGAAACCGCTGTAGCTATCGAAACGTGGATCCGTGCCCTTCTGGAAAACGCGCTGGATGCGCTCCTTGTCCAGGGTCTCGACAAAAGCTGCTCCCGCCGTGCCGCGGACGCAATGCACGGGCCAGAGCACCTGCTTCAGACCCTCCAGCTGGATGACGTCCCCCGGCTTTTTGTGGGGGTGGTTGAGGGCAAAACTGCCGTGGTCCGGGGGATGCCAGTCCTGGGTGGCAACCACCAGATCGAAGGCCTTCTGGAGACAATTGGCGGGCACCAAGACCTCCTCGGCTTCCGGCACCGGCAGCGCTCCAGCGGAAAAGAAGTCGTTCTGGAGATCCACCAGGATCAGACATCTGACGTTGTCTCTTTTCTTCCCGTGGCTCATGATTTTCGGGCCCTGCGGAGAGAGCCTGGACACCCTTGAGAACCCACAGCCTGGGACCGCGCACCACAGGAGAGCAAGCTGCTCAACCGACGGAGCCAAAACCAAGCTGCCACCTTTCACTCTCGACCAGGAAGGAGTGTCCAGCCGGGAACGGGCTTACTTACGGAGTCCTTTCAAGTATTCTTTCAACTCTGCCAATTCTCGCCTGAAGCCTCCCGACAGAATAGGAAAGCGACACCATGTCTTGGGATCTAGATTGGCATCGTCCACATGGAATGAAGGGGCGTAGCGTTCGCGCTTCCACTGGTTTCGACACCACAAGAGAAAAAAGCGCTCCACCCATCCAGCCAGTTGATCCACAGAGTAGTGGGGAAAACGTGGGCGGATGAGCCGAAAGACTTCCAGGGGCGTCCCCTTGTCGCGGATTGCCGCTCGCTCGATGGCGTCGAGCAGGTCGTACGGCATCAGATCCGCTTCATCGGTCTGGTGAAGTTGGGGCGGACGCAGCTCGGCGGTCGGCGTTTGGCGCAGGACGGTCTCCAGGGCCGAGAGGGGCGCCAGCCCATGGGGCCCCTCCTTCCGCAGCCAGTCCAGCCATCGGCGCAAGAAGGCTTTATCAATCCCGGCAATGGGGCTCAGACCGCCACAAGTATCCCCGTCCATGGTGGCGTAGCCCACGGCAGCTTCCGAGCGATTGCTGGCAGCCAGCAGCAGGGCTCCTCTCAGATTGGCCAGCAGCCAGACTCCGGGGGCCCGGACGCGGGCCTGAATGTTTTGCAGGGCGATGTCGTCGTGATCCCAGCTCAACTGGCTCCCGGTTGCCCGTGAGACAAGATCGACATAATCTTGAACCAGGGGATCCACATCGAGTTCCAGAAACTCTGCTCCCAGCGCCGCGGCGATTCCTCGGGCCGCCTCGCGAGTGTGCTGAGAGCTGTTTTGTGTCGACTGGTAGACGCAGCACAAAAGCGAACGCACGACTTCTCGAACATTGGCCGCGTCCGCAATCCGGGGGAGGTCATTCAGCTTGGCCCGGAAGGTTTCCAGGCCCAGTTCCTCCACTCCCCACTCCACCATCAGTCCCACCAGACAAGCCACGGCTGAGGAGTCCGCCCCCCCGCTCAGAGAGACCACAAAGCCTTGGGAACGGCTTTTTCTGAGGTAGTCGAACAGACCCAGGGCGATGGCCCGAGAGAATTCTTCCTCCTTGAGATGTGGCGATCCCTCCCAGGGCTTCTCGGCAGGTCGGTTCAATTCGACGTCGATTTCGGGAAATCGGAACGGGCTTCGAACGCACCCCGATCGGCTCGTCACCCGGTTGGATCGAAGCCCGGGGTTGCGAGCCTGGCTCATCCGGGTCAAATCCAGATCGGCCACGGCACTGGTGAGCAGGCAGTCGCGAAACGAAAACCTTCTCCCCACCCCAAGGAACTTGCCTCCTGAGGCCACCAGAGCGCCTCCTCCGTAGATGGCGCGACCCGCTTCGTTGCCCAGCAGATTAGAGTACAGATAGGTGACGCCAAAGGCACGTGATCCCTCCAGCACGAAACGTCTGCGCACGTCCTGCTTTCCAAAAGCGAAGTGACTGGCGCTGGGGTTCATGATGACGTCGACGCCGTCCGAAAAGAGGTGACTTCCAGGACGGTCTGCCACCCAGGCATCTTCGCAGATCTCAAAACCGATCTTCACGCCGCCACAGTCGAAGTAGAGGTCTCCGAGAGGATACTCGCTTTCCCCGACTACCAGATCGACCTGTTCTCCCTCGGGCCAGGGATTGAACCAGCGGGGCTCATAGTGGACCCCTTCGCCGGCCAGATGCCTCTTGGCGGAAAATCCCAGGATTCGACAGTCGGCGACAAGAGCGGCCGCATCGAAGATGACATTGTTGTAACGGACGGGCAAACCCAGCGACACGATCATCCCCTGAGTGTGGGGCAAGATCTCCTGCAGCACGGCCCAGGAAGTTGCCAGTACTCCCGGCGCAAGGAAGGCGTCCTCGCAGCCGTAGCCGCTGATGCACAGCTCGGGCAGACAGAGGATGCTCACCTCCTCCGCCCTGGCACTCTCGATTGCCTTCAGGATGTTGGCTCGATTGTTCTCCCAATCCAGAGGCGTCTGGTTGAGTACTGCCGCTCCGACTTTCACCAATCTCATTTTGGGGCGCCTCGACCTCCATCCTCGGCGCTTTCAGCCACTGACAGCCGCCGCATCTTGAGGCGGCGCGCTCCATGACCGGCCCCGCCCCTTCCGGCTCCCAGTTTACACCACTGCCGTCCCCCTTGGAGTAGCGGGCTGCGGCACGGAGTAGAGCAGAGGTCGACATTCGGTCCCGGGCTGTTGATAATGGGCTGGTTCCTTTCGCCGCAAGGGTCTTCCAGGCCTCTGTTGAGCGAGTGCCAGGGAGAGAGCCGCGGTCGATCTGGAAAAGGGATGGGAATGGGTGGATCGGGGGAGGAGGATTGTCTCCATGAAGAAAGCCCAGTTTGGCATGGTCGGCCTCGGTGTGATGGGTCGGAACCTGGCGTTGAATGTGGAACGCAACGGTTTCCGGGTCGCCGTTTGGAACCGCGAGAAGGAATGGGTCCAAGACTTTCTCCAGTCCAAGAGCCAGGGGAAAAGAATCACGGGAACCCGCACCATTGAGGAATTTGTCGGGACGCTCGAGAAACCTCGGCGGATCATGATGATGATCAAGGCGGGTCCTCCGGTGGACTGGACCATCGACCTGCTGAGGCCCCATCTCGCCCTTGGCGACCTCCTCATTGATGGAGGGAACTCCTACTTTCCGGACACTGTCAGGCGTGAAGCGGCTCTGGCCAAGGAAGGTCTCAAGTTCTTCGGCGTCGGTGTCTCCGGCGGGGAAACGGGGGCGCTGTGGGGGCCCTCCATGATGCCCGGCGGGGAGAAGGAAGCCTACCAGGCATTGCGGCCCATCTTTGAGAAGATGGCCGCCAAGACCGAGGACGGGGCGTGTGTGGCCTATTGTGGCCCCAATGGCGCCGGCCATTTCGTCAAGATGGTCCACAACGGCATCGAGTACGGCGACATGGAGCTGATTGCCGAGGCCTATCAGCTGATGAAGAAGGGTCTGGGGCTGAGCAGCGGCGAGATGGCCCAGATCTTTTCCCGCTGGAACCGGGGGCTGCTGGAGTCTTTCCTGATTGAAATCACGTCCAAGATTCTCACCGTCCGGGATGAGCGAACAGGTCATCCGCTGGTGGATAAGGTCCTCGACAAGGCCGGCCAGAAAGGGACCGGGAAATGGGCCTCTCAAGTGGCGCTGGACCTGGGAGTGGCCATCCCCACCATCCACGCCTCGATTGAAGCCCGCTTCCTCTCCAGCTTGAAGGGAGAGCGGGTGGCAGCCAGCCGGGCGATGAAGGGACCGGCGGCCCGGTTCCAGGGAGACAAAGAGGACTTCATTCAGTGCATCCATGATGCTCTCTACGCCAGCAAGATCTGCTCCTACGCTCAGGGAATGGCTCTCATCAAGGCGGGCTCGGATCATTTCAAATGGGGAATCGAACTCTCTGAAATGGCCCGCATCTGGAAGGCGGGTTGCATCATCCGCGCCCGCTTACTGCAAAAGATCCAGCAGGCTTATCGAGAGCAGGCGGATCTGCCCAACCTGTTGATGGATCCCCACTTCAGAAACTGGGTACTGGAGTCGCAGCCGCGCTGGCGGAAGACAGTTGTCACAGGGCAGCAGATGGGGCTTCCCCTGCCCGCAATGTCGGCTAGTCTAGCCTACTTCGACACCTACCGGACGGCCAATCTGCCCCTCAACCTGACTCAGGCGCAGCGCGACTTCTTTGGCTCCCATACCTATCAGCGGACTGATGATCCCGGCGGAGCATTCATCCATACCGACTGGATCGGCATCACAGGAGAAGTCTGAATTCAACACCCGCACGGCCCTTTCAGCCAGCTGCGGAAGCACCCGCGCGTAAAAGGTGGTCTCCGGGGGCCGGCTTATGATACGACAGTCCCTCAGGGCGGGCGCGGCTGGCGTCCCTTGAGTGGGAGAAAGAGGGGATCGGTCCGGTTGGGAAGTCCCGACGGTCAGCGGAGAGTCCCTCGTTTGGAGAACGCGCTCAATGCAACCTACACTGTTTGAGAATCCCCTGCGAGAAGGCCTGCGGCTGGAACGGACTCCCGAACCCTGCTGTGTGGTGATTTTCGGTGCTTCGGGCGACCTGACCATGCGCAAGCTGATCCCGGCCTTCTTCAGCCTCTTCCAGCAGAACCTGCTTCCCCCCGGCTTCTCGGTCATCGGGGCCGCTCGCACTCCGATGAGCCACCAGGATTTCCGTGACAAGATGAAGGAAGCCATCAAAGTCTTCGGCCAGGTGACTGCGGCCGACACCCACTTGTTGGAGAATTTCGTTTCGGGACTCTTCTACAACCGCACCGATGTCAAGAAACCGGAGACTCTGGAGAGACTCTGTGCACTCTTGAGCCAAATGGATCGAGAAAGAGGCACGGCGGCCAACCGGCTCTTCTACCTTTCTACGCCCCCCACTCTCTACTCCCCCATCAGCAAGGCCCTGGGGGAGTTCAAGCTGAACCACTCACAAGGCTGGACCCGGATCATCATCGAAAAACCTTTCGGGCGGGACCTGGAAAGCATGCGGAGCCTAAACCGTGATGTTCTGAGCGTTTTTGAAGAAGACCAAGTCTATCGCATAGACCATTATCTGGGTAAGGAGACCGTTCAGAACATCATGGTCCTGCGGTTTGCCAACGGAATTTTCGAGCCGCTCTGGGACCGGGGCTATATTGACCACATCCAGATCACGGCCGCGGAGAGCCTTGGCGTCGAAAAGCGTGGCGGCTACTACGAGCAGGCCGGCGCCGTTCGGGACATGATTCAGAACCACCTCTTTCAGGTGTTCTCTCTGGTGGCCATGGAGCCTCCGAGCTCCTTACAGTCAAATGATGTGCGGGACGAGAAGACCAAGGTGATGAAAGCGGTCCGTCCCATCCAACAAGAAGAGGTGTCGGCCCTGGCGGTACGGGGCCAATACGGCAAGGGAGCCATCGACGGAAAGCCGGTGGTGGGCTATCGTCAAGAAGAAAACGTCAACCCCGACTCTTGCACCGAGACCTATGCGGCCCTGAAACTGCTGGTCGAGAACTGGCGTTGGGCGGGCGTTCCTTTCTACCTGCGCTCGGCCAAGAGAATGCCCAAACGGGTAACCGAGGTCGCCGTCCAGTTCCGCCGGGCCCCCCACTTGATCTTCCACGATCCCACCAGCGCTCCGGTTGAGCCGAATGCCCTCATCATTCGGGTACAACCTCAGGAGGGCATCACTTTGAGGTTCCGCGCCAAAGTTCCTTCTCAGGCCATTCAGATTCGGACGGTCAACATGGACTTCCACTACGGGACCTCCTTCGGCAAAAAATCTCCGCAGGCCTATGAGCGGCTGTTGCTGGATGCGATGCTGGGCGACACGACCCTCTTCGCGCGGGGGGACATGGTGGAGATCTCCTGGAAGTTGCTGACGCCGATTCTGGAGGCCTGGGGTGAGCGGCAAGCGGACGATTTTCCCAACTACGAAGCGGGAAGTTGGGGCCCCGAAGTGTCCGAGAAGTGGCTGCTTGAAGAGGGACGCCGCTGGAGACGACCCTGAGGCAACAGCGAATGAACTCCTCTTCTCGATTTGAAATTCTATCGGACGGGTGGTGTGCTCTTGGAGAGGAGCCGTGGGTGGGCACCGGGGATGAGTAGCGACACAAGAGTGTTTCCCGAGATCGATGTCGAGGCCCTGGAAAATGAGCTGCGGGAGTTGTGGCGGCGCATGGCGGAGGACTCTCGACAGGAGGGCGGGCAGGCGCTGACGAAGGCGTGTGTTCAGAATCTGGTGGTGTGGGCTCCCGGCCAGGGGGCGGGAACTGAGCTGAGTGCAAATCTGGCCGAAGTGACTTCGGAGCACCCCAGCAGGCTGCTGCTTCTGCTGCCGGAGGCCGACTCCAGCCTCTCCTCTCTCTCCGCGCGGGTGACCGTGCAGTGTCAGGCGGCCGGCCGCGGGCGAAAGCAGGTCTGTTGCGAACAGATCACGGTCAAGGCGGAAGGGGAGCGGATCCCGCAGCTGGTCAGCGTGGTCAGGCCTCTGCTGGTTCCGGACCTGCCGGTGGTCCTCTACTGGCGCGATACTCCCGACCCGGAAAGTCGAATGTTCCTGCAGCTGGTGGCAGAATCCAGCCGAGTCATTCTGGACACTCGCAAGGCGGCCGACGCAACCTCCACCCTGGCCCGGCTGTCTCAACTGATCCAGGATTTTCCCCATGCCGCCTTCACCGACTTGAGCTGGGCCAGCCTGACTCCCTGGCGTCGTTTGATTGCTGGCTTCTACGACGTGCCCGGCCACCGGAAAGAGCTGGAGAGGGTGGCTCATTTGGAGCTGGAGTGTGGAAGGTCCTACGCCCAGCAGCGGCTTCCCGCCGAGCCTCTGCTCCTCACTTTCTGGATGGCCGGCCGGCTGGGGTGGCATCCCGCTGCCTCGCCCATCTGGCTGGATCAGAATCACTACCAAGTGCGCTTCAAGGGGCCCCGTCGCAACATTGTGGCCGAAATCCAGCTCACCGACTCCCCACCGGGCCCCCATTCGGTTCTTCTCGCCACCGGAGCAGAACCCGCAACCTCGTTTCATGTGGCGACCACCGAGGACGGCGCTCACTTGGAAGCCTACACTCAGGTGGGAGGCGTTGGGAGAGCGGTTGAAAAACTTTCCCGGACGCGGCGCCGATCCGAATCCTATCTCCTGGCCCGGGAGTTGGAAGTCCTGGGCCACGATCGGGTTTTCCAACAAACTTTGAGCCAGCTGCGGGAAGGAGATTGTTTTTCCCCCGGGAAGTGCGATCAGGAGAGCAGGCGATGAGGGACAGACCTGCCCTTCCCCCCGGCCGTCCCACTACCGGAGCCCTCCCGGGAGCGGCTAGCCCGAATTTCTCACACTCGATCATAGCAAGGCGGTGGAGATGCGCGTGGATACAAGGCGTCGCGACCGAGGGCCCCGCAGTCGCACTGAACAGTACGTCGAGGAGCCCGACGGAGCGCAACGCAGTAGACGCGGGCATATCCGTCGCCGTAGTAGAAGGGGTGTGAGAAATGCGGGTTAGAGACCGAGAGGTGGTGGTCTGCGCCGATGCCCATGAAGTGAGCCTTCGAGGGGCCGAGCTTTTCGTTGCGCTGGCCCACCGGGCACAAGCCTCTGGGCAACCTTTGAGTGTGGCTCTCTCGGGCGGGTCGACCCCCAGGACTCTCTTCAGGATGCTGGCGGGCGAGGACTTCAGGAGCCGGATCGACTGGCGGGGGGTGAACCTGTTCTGGGGAGACGAACGGTCTGTCCCGGCGGAGCATCCCGACAGCAACTATGGAATGACGCAACGAGAGCTCCTCGACAAAGTGCCGATCCTGGAGGCCAATGTTCACCCCATTCCCACCGGGCTGACAACCCCGGCAATGGCGGCCCGGCAGTACGAGGAAACGCTGCGCAGCTTCTTTCATCTTGGACCCGGCGAGTGGCCTCGCTTTGACTTGATTTACCTGGGGATGGGCGCCGACGGGCACACGGCGTCCCTCTTCCCGGGATCGCCGGCCTTGAGTGAGAAGGAGCGGCTGGTAGTGGAAAACTATGTCGAGAAGCTGGGCGCCTGGAGGATCACCTTGACAGCAAAAACGCTGAATTACGGGCGGAATGTGGTTTTTCTGATCGCGGGTGCGGGCAAGGCCAGTCGAATCAAAGAGGTCCTGGAAGGAAGGTCCGATCCCGACCGATTCCCCTCCCAGCAAATTCGTCCCCTCAACGGGCGCCTCCTCTTTCTCCTCGATCGAGCAGCCGCCAGTCAACTGGCGGGCCAAGGTGTTTGAGACAGTGCGGACCGCCGGCTCCGACTCCGGTGAAGGAGGGCAGAGGAGGATGCGACTCTGGCGACGGCGCACAGGGCCGAACGGCAACCGCCGCGGTGAGCCGGCGTCTCACGACAACTGCTCGAACAGACCCGTTTTCGTCAAGCCCTTCTCGAAGGTGAGCGTGGCCTCGCAGCCGCAAGACTTGGCCGCAATTCCGATGAGCAGATCGGGGAGATGGGCCCTCGTGCCACGGCCCAGGCGAATCAGCTGGAGAAGTCGGTCGTAGTCCTCGAATTCCAGGATGGGCATCTGAGCCAGCAGTTCCAGTGCATCCAGGATCTCGCTCCTCTGAAACTCGTAAACCGCCGAAAGTACCCAGACCGTCTCCAGCACAACCGGCCATGTGATCTCAAAGCGGGCTCCACTCCGCTCGGACGCCTCAAACAGTTTCTTGACCCGGAGACCCTGAGCTCTGTCGTCGTTCAACAGGAATCGAAGGATCACGTTGGTGTCGAGAGCTTTCATAGCCTTCCTTCGCGAAAGGCCTTCCGGAGCCGCTTGTTGATCTCCTGCTTGCCATGGCGTTGCGGAGCTTTGTCCTGAAACGCAGCGAAGGCCTCTGAAACCTTTCGGGCGATGGGATAGATTCTGATCGCACCGTCCGCCTCCAGCCGGAAGTCCAGCCTGTCACCCGCCCTCAGTCGAAGTCTCTCCCGGACCTTCTTGGGGATGGTCACCTGCCCCTTGGAAGTCATTGTCGAGATGGCCACAAAATTCTCCTTCCATCAAGAAACGTCTTACTAGAGTGTAAGGAAAATGGTGTTCTCAATCAAGACAGCTTCTTTGTAGACCCCGGTTCGGCCACATCGCCTCCCGGGCTTGACGCGAGGATGGCCCTTCAGCGCCATCGTTACGACCATCTCGCGCAAACTCTCGGGGGAGCACCGGGGCGAGTGGTGGGCGTGAGTCTGCCGTTTCCTCGCTGTGCCGTGGCATTTCACTCAGGCCATATCAAACATCTATTGACAGGGGGCACCGCCACCACATAAGTTAAACACCGGCATGCGAAGCTGTGTTTGGATCGCCGGTTTCCTGACCCTGCTGGCAGCGGGCTCTCTGGCCCGGAACTCGGGAGCCCATACCCCACGGTCGAGGGCGGCCGTGACACAGCAAACGGCTTCTGCCGCTGAGGTGGAGACCGGCCCGGTGCCGGTTCCCCAACCCAGCGAAAAGGCCATGAGGTACTACCGCAGTGGCAACGTGCTCTGGGTGGTCCGTTTGGCCTGGGGACTCCTGATTCCGACCCTCCTGCTGATGACCGGGTTTTCCGCCAGGATGCGTGACTGGGCTCGATTCCTGGGCCGAAAGTGGTTTTTCATCATCGGCCTTTATTTCATCTTCTTTGCCGTCATCAATTTTGTTCTGGACCTTCCCTTGGACTACTACCAGGAGTTTGTTCGCCAGCATGCCTACGGCCTTTCCAATCAGACTTTCAACAAGTGGATTACGGATTCCCTGAAATCCCTGCTGGTGGGTGTCGTGGCGGGCGTCCTGTTCCTCTGGGTCCCGTATCTCTTACTCAAGAGGAGTCCGCGGCGCTGGTGGCTGTATACGGGCATACTGGCGGTGCCCTTTCTCTTCTTCCTCATGCTCATCAGCCCCATCTGGATTGCCCCGCTGTTCAACGACTTCGGTCCCATGAAGGATAAGGCGCTGGAAGCCAGAATCCTGGACCTGGCCGAGCACGCGGGTATTGAGGGGAGCCGCGTCTACGAGGTCAACAAGAGTGTCGATACAAAGGCTGTCAACGCTTACGTCAGCGGCTTCATGGGAAGTAAGCGAATTGTCTTGTGGGATACCATCATTGCCAAACTCGAGCCGGAGGAGCTGCTCTTCGCCATGGGTCATGAAATGGGACATTATGTATTGGGCCATGTGGTGGAGGGCATTTTCTTCTTTGCCTTCCTGATTCTCGTGGGCCTCTACCTCATCTATCGCACAGCCGGACGGCTCATTACCCGGTTTAGAGGCCGCTTCGGCTTCGATCAACTCTCCGATGTGGCCTCATTGCCCTTGATCATCGTGCTCTTCAACATTTTTTCACTCCTCATCACGCCGGTGGCCCTGACCTACTCGCGTCATCAGGAGCATGAGGCGGATCGCTTCGGCCTCGAGATCACGGAAAACAATCATGCGGCTGCCACAGCCTTCGTCAAGCTTCAGGAAGAGAATCTGGGCAATCCCCGGCCAGGGATTCTGTACAAGCTGTGGCGCTCCAGCCACCCCACACTGGGCGAGCGGGTCGACTTCTGCAATGACTACAAACCGTGGAGACAGGGCCGACCCCTGAAATATGGGAACCTGTTCAAGGCTGTGGCAAAGACTCCGTAGGTGCAAAGTCTCCCACAAGCGACGTCAATTCTTTCTATTGGGGCGGAATGCGGCTGGGAGGAGCCCCCATTGGGCTCTGGTAGGGCCGCGATCCCCGGGGCCGACGCCGCCGAGAGAAACTGTGGAGTGACAGCCCACCGAGCACCCGGTAGAGGTCGCGTGGAAATGATTCTGGGAGGAGACATTGGCGGCACCAAAACCCACCTGGCTCTTTTTAACCGTGGGGACGGCAGCTGTCTGAGACCGGTAGCGGAGAATCGCTATGTGAGTCACGACTACCCCGGGCTGGAGTCGGTGATGCGGGAGTTCCTCTCCTCCCAAGCCCTTCTTTTGAAAGGGCGCAGGATTTCGGCCGCCGCTTTTGGAATTGCAGGACCGGTTGTTGACGAGGTCTGCAAAGCCTCCAATCTTCCCTGGGTCATCCGAGCTGGCAGCATTCAGGAAGCCTTTGGCATCGAAAAGGTTCGCCTGATCAACGACCTGACTGCCAATGGCTATGGAATCGCCGGACTGTCTCCGGATCAGCTTCTGACCTTGAATGAAGGCCGGGAGAGACCGGAAGGAAACGGCGCCTTGATCGCTGCGGGCACGGGCCTGGGAGAGGCATTTCTGCTTCGAGACGGGCCTCACTTCCTACCGGTGGCATCCGAGGGCGGGCACAGCGACTTCGCCCCCAGAAACGCGCTCGAGATGGAACTCCTGGCCTACCTCCTGGAGCGGTGGAGCCACGTCAGTTTCGAGCGCGTGCTTTCAGGCCCGGGCCTCTTCAACCTCTACTGCTTCCTCCGAGACAGCGGACGCGGCGTGGAGCCGTCCTGGATGCGGGAGCGAATCGCTCGAGAAGACCCTTCCGCGGTGGTCACTCAGGCCGCTTTCGCCAATGAATGTGATCTGTGCGTGAAGTCACTCGACCTGTTCATCTCGATCTACGGGTCGGAAGCGGGCAATCTGGCACTCAAATTCATGGCCGTGGGCGGCCTTTATGTCGGGGGCGGAATCGCCCCCAAGATGATCGACAGAATGAAGGACGGAACATTCATGAGATCCTTCGTCAAGAAGGGTAGACTCTCTTCCGTGGTGGAGCAGATTCCTGTCCAGGTCATCCTCGATCCCCGAACCGCGCTTTACGGGGCTGCATGCTGCGCCGCCCTCTTGTGACCACAGTTTCCGAATGCTCTTCGAAGCAGAATGGGGACCAGCGTGACTCCCGTGGCGGGGACATGACCGGTTGGACGGGGGAGACATTCTGGATGAGTGACCGAAGGACGTGGAGCTGGAGATGAGGATTTACTTTGCCGCCGGGATTCTTCTGATAGTCAGCCTCTTCACGGTGGGAACGCTTTCCGTCTTCACCCCTTACCTGGAAAATCTGGAACTGAACAACTACGATTTCCTGCTGGCCGTGCTGCGGGGCCCTTTGGACCCTCCCTCAGACCTGGTGATTATTGCCATCGACGAGAATTCCCTGGATCAGCTGGCCCAATTGGGCCTGGACTGGCCTTGGCCCAGGGGGATCTACGGGGAGCTCATCAAGGCGCTCGACAAAGCCGGAGCCCGCCTCATGGTGTTCGACATCATTTTTGATCAGAATTCAGAGGATCGCTCCCAGGACGCCTACTTGGCCCAAGCCATCCGGGAGAGTTCGATTCCTGTCCTTCTGGCCGCGACCGTCCACCAGGTGAGGGACTCGAGGTTCTCACTGGACACGGAAGTCAACCCGCTCGATCTGTTTCTCGAAGCCGGCGCACGACCCGGATTCAGCAAGTTCAATCCGGACCGGGACACTGTCATTCGCCACGGCCTGCTCGCGCTCAATGGAGAGCCAACACTCAGCTCGCGGGCCTACTCGCTGCTGCGTGGAAGGCCCTTGGACCCTTTGAAACTCCCGGTCGTCGCCTATCAGGGAGGAGACCCGGAGATCCTGATCAACTACGTAGGTGGCGCCCGGAGCATTCGGACGGTGAGTTTCTACCAGGCGCTGGATTACGAGAACTCGCTCCCGGACGGGATTTTTGAAGACAAGATCATTTTTGTGGGCCGCTCCCAAAGCGTCTACGAGATCAGTGCCGGTCAGGCGGATGTCTTTCCCTCTCCTTTCGATCTGCTGGGAGGGGGACAGCTGATGCCTGGAGTTGAGATTCACGCCAACCTGCTCAACAGCTTGCTTCGAAACAAATACCTGGACCAGGCACCCGCCGCGGCAATGTTGCTGATCTCGATACTGCTGGCCGCTTTTGTTACTGGCTGTATGGTCGCTTTCAAAGGGATTCGGACCAAGGTCGCCGTTTCGGCCTCCATCATGCTCGGATACCTTACGGTCACGTGGATCGCCTTTCTTCGATTCGACTATTGGATGTGGTCGATTCAGCCCCTTGCGGTAGCGGCAATGGTGGTGGCGGGCAACACCGTGTATCAGTACAGGGTCACCGAACGCGAACGAGCTCATATACGAAGAGCCCTCAAGGGCTATGTCTCGCGACCGGTAATGGACCGGGTCATGCAGGATCCCAGGAGTCTGGAGCTGGGGGGCGTTCAAGTGCAGGCCACCGTTCTGTTTGCGGATATCGCGGGCTTTTCAAAGATTGCCGAGCAGATCGATAGCAGGGAGTTGACTTCCATGATGAACGACTACTTCTCCAAAGTAGGCGATGTCATCATGAATCGAGAGGGCATGGTGGACAAGTATATTGGCGATGCGGTCATGGCGATCTGGGGAGTGCCCCTGCCCAATGCCAACCATCCCGTTCTCTCTTGTCAGGCCGCCCTCGATATTGCACGGGTTGTCGCCGATATTCCTCGAATTAATGTCCGCATCGGGATCAACACAGGCACCATGATGGCCGGGAACCTGGGCCACCATGAGCGCATGCAGTACACCGTGATTGGAGATGCCGTCAACCTGGCCTCGCGCCTGGAAGGCGCCAATAAGACGTTCGGCACCACGATCCTCATCAGCGAGAGCACCGAAGAGAGGATCCGGGGCCATTTTCTGGTCAGGCAGTTGGACTGGATCCGCGTGGTGGGCAAAGACCGGCCGGTCCGTGTCTATGAACTGATGGCAGGTAGGCCGGGAGCGGCTCCTGGCCGGCCTTCTGAAATGGTCCGTTCATTTGAGCGAATCCTCTCCTGTTATGAACAGCGCGATTGGGAGAAAGCCTGCATGCTGATTGATCGACACCTCCAGCTGTTCCGGGAGGACACTGTCGTGGAGAAGGTGTTCCGTCCCCGCTGCAGACTCTTCTTGGAGGATCCACCGTCCCCCGAGTGGGATGGTGTGTATGCCCTCGAGACCAAGTGATCTGGATCTTTCCGGGTGGCGGGAATCCCTCCCAGCCATGAGTGGGTGGCTCGCTTTCTCGCGAATCTGCGTCAATCTCCTGACGCCCGATGAGAATTCCTTGACGAATCTGACGACCACCGATTTTCTGCTGCCTGCCAGCGAGTCCAGTCCGTTCTCATCATAAATCTCTTGTTTGTAGAGGGTTTCCCGGAACGCACAGATCGACCAGGCCGGTGCGAATCTTCTTGCTCTACTCTGGCACGCGGTTTGCTGATCTTCAGACAGGAATTGAGTGCGCCTGACTCTTGATGCTCGGCTCACGGAACGCAGCCGCGCCATCGCGAGCCGGCTTTGCAGGGAGATTTAGCGCCAGCGCCGTTCTTGACAGAAGACGTCGCGACTGAGGCCCCGAGGTCGCGCCAGTGTGGCAGGTCAAGAAAACCGAGGAAGCTCAACGCAATCAAAATGGATGATTCCGCCGCCCCGGTTGAGGATGTGAGACACGCGATCTAAACCTTAACGGATTCTGCGGCCCGAGTCTATTCTGGCGGGCTGGTGAGGTCCGGAGACGGCAGGTCGGCTGTGGGGTTCACCGGCCATGGGCCGGTGGTCTTCAGATGAACCGAGCGGTCGTTGAGAGCCCGCTTCAACCACTTGAATGATGGAGGACTAGATGCCCGTCCGGGAAAACCACTCCCCCCAGCTGCTGTTTGTTGATGACGAAAAGGATTTCCAGAGGTTCATCGAGCAGGGCCTTACGCCAGCCGGCTACGACGTAGTCATTACGAATCACTGGGAAGAAGCGAAATCGCTTCTGGAAAGTCGTGAGATCGAACCCAAGATCATCTTCATCGAACCCTGGTCCGGAACTGGTATGGACCTGGAAAACCTGCGGGACTTCCAGACCGGAATGGAACGGATCCCCATCGTGGTGATCTCGACCCAAAGGAATCCGAGTGTGATTGTCCAGGCCATTCAGCGAGGGGCGCGAGACTACATCGTCAAACCGCTCGGTGTCGAGAAACTGCGGCAAACCATTCACCGTGTCCTCAACGGCAGCCCGGCCGAAAAATCGGTCGGCCACTCGCACAAAGCTCTGGAGCCTCCAAGGACAGAATTCATCTACTGTGACCCGAAGATGAAAAGGATTCATGAGACGATTCTCCAGATTGCCGGCTCCACCGTTCCCGTGTTGATTCAGGGTGAAAGCGGCGTCGGCAAGGAAGTCGTCGCTCGTCTCATCCATGAGCATTCCGGGCTGAGACGAAAAAACCTGGTCAAGGTCAACTGCGCGGCGCTTCCGGCTGAACTGACTGAAAGCGAACTGTTCGGTCACAGCAGGGGCGCGTTTACCGGTGCTCACATCGACCGGCCGGGCAAGTTTGAATTTGCCCACAAAGGGACGATCTTCCTGGATGAGATCGGCGAGTTCCCGGCTGTGACGCAGGCCAAACTGCTGCAGGTGCTGCAAGACGGTCGTTTTACCCGACTTGGCAGCAACGAAGAGGTCGAGGTCAACGTGCGCGTTGTGGCAGCCACCAATCGCGACCTGGACAAGGCCGTTGAAGACCGACAGTTTAGAGCCGATCTGTACTACCGAATCAACGTCGTGAATATCGAGGTGCCTCCACTGCGGGAGCGAAAAGCGGAAATCCTGCTCCTGTGCGACTACTTCCTCAAGAAACACAGTCGCCAATACCGTCTGGCTGGCGAGGAACTCCCGCGGGAACTGGTCGACTGTTTTCAAAACTACAACTGGCCCGGCAACGTTCGGGAGTTAGAGAACCTGCTCAAGCGCTACCTGGTCCTTCAGGACCCGGAAGGGATCCGGTCCGAACTGGAAAAGAAGGTGTCCTGCCAGATCTTTGAGGGGATTGAGGAGGTCGCTGACGCACATCTGGAGAAGTGCGGGAACTCGGTCAATCTGAAAGACGTGGCCAAGAAGGCAGCCGCCCGAGTCGAAAAGAGCATGATCTTCAACGCTCTTCGCCAGAATAACTGGAACAAATCCCGGGCCGCCAAGGAACTGAAGGTCAGCTACAAGACCCTTCTCACCAAGATCGAAGAGTACAAGATCCGGCCGGCTCAGCTCTAGCCCGGATTATTCGTAGGATGTCGTTACGAAGCGGGCTCTAAGGGTTAGCGCAAGAATAGCTTCGCAGAGTTGGCGCTCAGATTTGCACCAGATTTGGTCGCGAACGATTGAGCGAAACCGCAGGCGTAGCCGGGCCTACGTTGAGGATTTCGCGATTGAGGAGCGGCCGAAGACGGTGTGAAGATGAGATGCCAAAATGTGAAATTATTCTTGCGCGAGCCCTAAGGGCGCCGGGCTGACAAGGCGTCGCGACAGAGGCCCCCACAGTCGTACTCGTCTAGCCCAGGGTTGGCAACAACCCTGGGTCTGCCAGTCGTCGTGATCCCCTATCCACCCCAACGGGGTTGTGCCGGTATCCAGTGGAATCCCTCTCACTCGTAACCGGATCATTCTCCTCCACGACACGACCCTTTCAGACACTATGTAGAAGGCTCGGCG
>JBHHYX010000003.1:0-41485 GCA_046757765.1 Acidobacteriota bacterium
ATCCAGGGATGGCGCGATCTGTGGATGCTCAAGGCCGCTTTGCAAGGGCCTGATCGAGTCCCAAAAACAGAGACGGATAAGCGGTCCTCTCACCCCGATACGCTAGAATCGGGGAAAGCAAATTGAAACGAAAGGAGAGGACCGCTATGACAGAACAACCCTACCGCGCGTTGCTGGAGTCTCTGGTAGAGAGAGGAGAGAGAGAGGAGTGGACTCGGGTGGACAATACCTGTTTGTCATCGACGGCTCCAAGGCCCTACGATCCGCGATTGCGCGAGTTTTTGGGGCAGACAGTGCGGTGCAACGATGCCGTCTGCACAAGGAACGCAACGTTTGTGAAAAGCTTCCAGAGGGGCTGGCCCGGGAAGTGAAATCGGAGATGAGAGCGGCCTATCAGCTTCCCTACGAGAAAGCCGTCAAACGGCTGAAAAAGCGAGCCGAATGGCTGGAGTCGACTTATCCCGAGGCCGCCGCCAGCCTGAGGGAAGGCCTGGAGGAGACCCTGACCATAAATCGACTCCAGCTCCGGCCCTTGACTCGTTGCGTTAAGGTGTGATGTGTTATCAGGTGCGCAACCTGACTCAAGTTTTAAAGATTACCGCCACCCTAGTGGCCTATAGCTAATTGCCCTGGTGAGTTTCCGGTTCAGGTTTCAGGATGAGTGCCGCCAGAGGCGGCAGCGTCAAGCAGATCGAGTCTGAATGTCCATGCTGCGGAATCGGCCGGGAGCTCACGCTTCCCATGTTGCCGAGGTTGGAGCCTCCCCACAGCTTGGAGTCACTGTTGAGAAGCTCACGATAGCAACCCGGGGAGGGAACGCCAATCCTGTAGCCCGTCCGCGGCACCGGAGTGAAGTTGTAAACAAACACGAGAGAATCTTGCGGCTGGCTGGCGATTCGGAGGAAGGAGACGACGCTGTTGTCCTGGTCGCGAAAGTCGATCCACTCGAATCCACTCGAATCGAAGTCGATTGCGTAGAACGCCGGCTCAGAAGCATAGAGCCGGTTCAGTTCTCGAAAGTAGTGCAGCAGCCGGCGATGGTAATTCCACTCCAGCAGATGCCAGTCCAGGCCGGTGTCGAAATTCCATTCCCGCCACTGTCCGAATTCGCCCCCCATGAAGAGGAGCTTCTTGCCCGGATGGCCGAACATGTAGGCGTAGAAAACTCGAAGATTAGCAAATCTTTGCCAGACATTGCCGAGCTGCTTGTTCAAGAGAGCTTTCTTGCCATGAACCACTTCATCATGGGACAGAGGGAGGATGAAGTTCTCGTTGAAAGCATAAAGAAGCGAGAAGGTCAGCTTGTCCTGATGGTACTTTCGGTAAACCGGGTCTTGAGTGATGTACTGCAGCGAGTCGTGCATCCAGCCCATGTTCCATTTCAGATCGAACCCGAGTCCTCCCAGGTGGGTCGGTCTGCAGACACCGGGCCACGCGGTCGACTCCTCCGCCACCGTGATGACCCCCCGTTCCTCCTGGTGAACGAGTTCATTGAGCCGTTTCAAGAAGTCAATCGCTTCCAGGTTTTCTTTGCCGCCATAGGGATTTGGGACCCATTCTCCCGGGTTGCGGGAGTAGTCGAGATAAAGCATTGAGGCTACGGCGTCCAAGCGAAGGCCGTCAATGTGGTATTCCCTCAGCCAGAAGAGTGCGCTGGAGAGCAGGAAATTTCGAACCTCGCGTCTTCCCAGGTTGAAGATCAGAGTGCCCCAGTCCGGATGGGAGCCTTGACGAGGATCGGCGTGTTCGTAAAGATGAGTTCCGTCAAAAAAGGCCAGGGCATGCTCGTCTCTCGGAAAATGAGCCGGCACCCAATCCAGCAGCACTCCAATACTTGCTTGATGGCAGGCGTCGACAAAAAACCGGAAGTCGTCGGGGGCCCCGAAGCGGCTGGAAGGAGCGAAGTAGCCGGTGGTCTGGTATCCCCAGGAGCCTGAATACGGGTGTTCGGTGATGGGCATGAGCTCGATGTGAGTGAAACCCATTTCCTTCACGTAGGCGACTAGCTCTCGTGCCAGTTCACGGTAAGTTAGGCAGCGCTCGTCTGGATCGTAGGCTCGCCGCCAGGAACCGAGGTGCACTTCATAGGTTGAAAGGGGCGCCGCCATGGCGTCCCGCTCCCGGCGAGCCTTCATCCACTCCTGGTCTCGCCACTGGTACCGGTTCAAATCGTGAACAATACTTGCGGTCCGAGGGGGGGGCTCGAAATGGAAACCGTAAGGATCGATCTTCTCGCGAAAGTCACCGTTTCGAAAACGAACGCGATACTTGTAGAGGCTTCCGGCGGAAACTCCGGGAACGAAAAGCCACCACAGCCCAGTGCCTTCGTGAAACTCCATGGGCAGGCTGTAGGGGTTCCACTCGTTAAAGTCGCCCGTCAGGCATACGGATTGGGCATTGGGAGCCCAGACGGCGAAACGCACCCCCTTGACTCCCCCCAGCGTCTCGATATGCGCCCCCAGCTTCTGGTAGGAGCGGTGGTGAGTTCCCTCGCCCAACAAATGGAGATCGAAATCACCGAGAAGGTTCCTGAAGGAATAAGGATCCCACCTCTCTTCCTGTTTGTCCCGGGCACGGGAATAGAGAAGTTGATAGCTGAACTTCTTTTCCCGGGGGTGAGGCAGTCGAGCCTGGAAAAGTCCCTCGGGATGAAGTACGGACATCGGAAGGGTCCGCTTCTCTCCTCCGCTCTCCAGTTGAAGCTGGACCTCCTGAACGCCGGGTGCCAGGGCCCTCACGACCAGTGTATCCGGCTGGAGCGGCGACCTGACTCTGTGGGGGCCCAAGAGGAGAAAAGGCCGGCCATGGCAGCCTCGAACCAAGGCTTCGATTTCGTCTTGGGTGATATTTCCAGCCACGGCGCCCTAGTGTAGCATGCGCCAGGTCAGCGGGGGCGCTGCTCGGGCATGGAGGAGCGGACCGGAGGGGGCGAAGCCTCCTTCCGATCTTGGCGTCGGGCTTTGCGGGCAGAGGCGCCGGGCAAGACTTGAGGGGGGATCTGAGGAGTCTGGCCAGGAGGTCGCCGCCTCCCAACAGACCGCCCTCCCGGGGCGGTTGCCTGTCTCCCGCGTCCCTTAGAGCTCTGTGGAGGCCCTGGCCGGGTGGGCTTGGAACGGATGACGTTGGTCTTGGCGCGTGGTGTCCGAAGTTCTGCGGGTAGGCTGCTGCCCCGGGTTCGGTCGGCGGCGCCCCGTTCCGCCAATCCGCGTGACGTTGGGGTCTTGTGAGCCGACGTGGGTGCTGCCGTTCGGGGAGTTGAACCTCTGCGCTGGCTGTTCAGAGCGGGTCCGGCGGCATCGGTATCCGCCGAGTCCTGCGGGGAGGGGCGTTGACTGTGGGGCGGGATCTCAATGCGAGGGGTGGAATTCGGGTTCCAAAAAGTCTGAGCGAATGCGATGATGGCTACCACCACCCCAACCAACACGAGCAGAGTATTGATCTGATTTGAGTATTTCACGGTCTCAAAAGTAGGCTACAAGCCGACTCCAATTTCTAACCCGCACGTCTCAGTCTCACGCCGATTCTACCGCGGACCCGGAACCATCCACGCTGACTGCGCTGCCCGTCCTCGGCCTCCTGGTCGTAGACGACCACGCCTCCGGGGGACTCGGTCGCGACGCCTTGTCAGCCCGGCGCCCCCAGGGCCCGCTTCGCAACGACACCCCTTGAATAATCCGGGCTAGTGAAAATCTATTCGCAACAGGGCGTCGCGGGCATACCGATTACTCGGATTCAACTTCAGGGCCCACCCGTAGAGTTCTCGGGCCTGCTCCCAGCGCCGCCCCCTTTCGGCGCAGTAGCCAAGGGCAGCATAGCTCAAGTCGTCCCGGGGGTTCAAATGGTGCGCCTTGCGGAACTCGATCTCCGCCGGCCGGGTCTGCCCGCGGCGGACCAGAGCTGCCCCCAAATTGTAGCGAACCCGGGCCTTTGATGGGCTCTTCCTGGCGGCGTCGCGCCATAAAGCCAGATCATCCTTCCAGATGGCGTTTCGGGCCAGGCTTGTTGGAATCATAGCGACCATCAGAAACGCCGCCAACCCCATCCGAAACGGTTGGAACCTGTGAACCGGCCCTGTGTTCCACACCACCCAACTCACTAGAAAGGCAAAACCACCCAAGGCGAGATAGGCACGGCTCTCATTGAAGAGGTCCGAATTGGGAATCAGCCAAGAGGGAATAAAGGGGGTCATCAGCCAGAGTAGCCCAAGGGCCGGCATCGGAGCCCTGTGTCGGAGTGTCCAAACCAGGAAGACGGCCCCCAGCAGGGCCGAGATCCCCAGCAGGACCAGAGGCCAGTGGGGTTGTTGGAAGTCGTGGTCGACATGCAAGCCCGAGGGCCAGAACATCAACTTGACGTACTTCAGCAAAGCGGACGGTTGGGCAATGTAGTAACCGCCCACGTCGGGGTGATTCCAGCCCACTTCCAGGGGGTTGCCCCGCAAGAGGCCGAAAATGAAGCCCCCGACATTGACTGTGGCGACGACGGCCACCCCTTTCCAGCGTTTCGGGTCGAGCATCAACAGTAGGAGCAGCAGAACGACTGCCTCCGTGCGGCTCCAGATCGCCAGCTGAAAACAGATCAGGGCCATCCAGGGCCGGCGCCGAATCAGAATCATGGCGGTCAGGCCGAAGATGGCCATCAACAGCATGGAACGTGACCAAATGTAATTGACGGGTTGCGTCTGGAGGGGATGAAGGGCGAAGAGCAGAGCGGTTGTCATGGAGACCCTTCGGTTGTCCGTCAGGAGGGTGGTGAATCCGTACACGGCCATTGCAGCCAGACAGTGGAGGGCGAGCTGGATCCAGTGGTAGGGGAGCGGGTCGCTGCCCGCCCACCGGTAGTTCCAGTGGAACGTCCACAGCGTCAGCGGGCGGCCTCCATACTGATCCAAAAAGGACGCAAGCCGAAAATGAGGGTCGGTCACGTCCGGGTTTTCCAACAGCAGGGCAAAGTCATCGAAATGAAAAGCACCCGGAAACGAATTCAGATAAACTGCCCCCGTGACCAGCACCAGAACCAAGCCAAACCACCAGTGTCGCACGTTCAATGAGATGCTGGGGGGGCTTGAAAAGTCGACATTGAAGCCAATTGCCCCGGCGGAAATCCCAATCCAGCGATGTGGAAATTGAATGCAATCCGGGTCTTGGGCCTGGAGAGTCGTTTTGGTAGGATGCGTTTCGATCTTGCCGAGGCCAGCGGCGCGCTCGGGGACCTTGGGACATTCGTTCCTATTGTGGTCAGCCTGGTAGCAGTGTGTCATCTGGACATTGGAAGCATTCTCCTTTTCGCCGGGCTTTACAACATCATCACAGGTATTCTCTTCAACCAGCCCGTCCCCGTTCAGCCGATGAAGGCAATTGCGGCGGTCGCGATCGCGGAGACGCTCAGCCAGGGGTCGATTGCTGCCGCCGGCCTGGGGGCGGGGGCGGTCGTCTTCCTTCTTGGGGTGACGGGGTTGGTGGGGGTCATCGAGCGCCTGATTCCCCACGCCGTGGTGCGCGGGATTCAATTGGGAGTCGGACTCAAGCTGCTGGTGAAGGGTCTCTCCATGATCCACTCGTCCGTTCGGGTGGAACAGGGTGCCTGGGCGATTGCTTTGTCCGGCGCCGGCTTCATCCTCTTGACCGCCCGTTGGAAGCGCTTCCCCTCTGCCTTGATTCTCTTTTCCGGGGGTCTGGTGTTGCTTTTCTTCACCCTGCCCCATCACTTTTCCGACCTGCCTGTCGGCTGGGCTGGGCTGAGCCGCTCGATTCCCAACCTGTCGGAATGGGAAACGGGTGTCCTGCGGGGCACCTTGCCCCAGGTCCCTCTGACGCTTCTCAACTCGGTCATCGCTGTCTGTGCTCTGAGCGGCGATCTTTACCCCAACAGGGGCGTCGGCGTCCGCCCCATGGCTATCAGCGTCGGTCTCATGAATCTCATCGGGTGCTGGTTCGGCGCCATGCCCATGTGTCATGGGTCGGGGGGACTTGCCGGCCAGCACCGCTTCGGTGCCCGCACCGGAGGCAGCGTCGTCATGCTGGGGGTGGCGAAGGTGGGGATCGGCCTGATGCTGGGCTCCAGTGCGGCCTTCCTGTTGAATGCCTTTCCCGCCGCAATCCTGGGAGTGCTCCTCTGTTTTGCCGGCGCTGAACTGGCGCTTCCCGCCCGCGATAGCACCTCCCGCGACGAGTTTTTCCTCGCCGCCCTGACCGCGGGAGGTTGCCTGGGCATGAACACCGCCCTGGGTTTCGGGATCGGAATGGCCGCAGCCTCTTTTTTGGCCTTTTCGGGTAAGAATAGCGACCGGTCGGGAGCGACCTCAAATAGCGGCGAGAATTGACAGGTTGGAGTCGAGAGGGAGCAATCCGCGCGGTATTGCTCCCTTCCGAGAGACCCGTTCGCTACGGCTTCTTCTTCGGGGCAGCGGGCGAAGGCTGCTTTTTGGCCCGTCGGGAAGCGGGTCTGGCAGCCGGGGCCTTTCCCACCGTGATCCGGTCTTTAAGGCTCAAGAACTTTTTTTCCCCAACGCCTCGAACGTTCATCAGATCTTCGATTCTCTTGAAGGGACCGTTCTTCTTCCGAAAGTCGATGATCCTCTGGGAGAGTGCGGGGCCGACGCCTTGCAGGTCCTGCAATTGGGCGGCGGTGGCTGTGTTGAGGTTCACTTTCTGGTCCTGGGCGATCAGCGGCCAGGCGAGGCAGCAGGACACAATTGCCCCAAGACCCCAGGTAGCAAACTTTGTACTCATGTTCATATCCTCCTTTGTCTGTTTTTCTCTACTCAGCTAAAACGTCCGACTCAGGAAATCTGCGAGATTTTCTTGAGCCGGAGTTGAGCGATTCTAGGCCGCATTTCTCACACCCAATCTACTGCAGAGCCGGAATCATCCGCGCTGACTGCGTTGCCCGGCCTCGGCCTCCTCGACGTAGTGCACGACTACGGCTCCGGGGGCCTCGGTCGTAACGCCTTGTCAGCGCGGCGCTTCCGGGCTCTTCGCTACGATCGGATGTGAGAAATCCGGGCTAGCGCAGGATGTCGTTCTTTGGTTTGGTTTTCTTGGAATGTCGGTGCCAGGCGGCCAAGGCGGCGGCTCCGATCGGCCGGCGGTGCGCCGCCGCGTCTTCATCGGTATCGGAATCGGTCATCGCGATCGACCCGGATTTCCATAGCGGGGGGAATGGCAGGATGTCGATTGCCGATTGCGATCTCGACAGCTCGGACGACAGAGCCGAGATCGCTTGCTCTCGGCTTGTGCAGATAGACCGGGGTGGAAGGGATCGCCGGCAGGGGCTAACCGGCCGACATGGATCTCAGGAAGTCGGCATTGGCCTTGGTCTTGCTCAGCTTTTCCAGCAGGAGTTCCATGGACTCGGTGGCCGACAAGGGATTGAGCACCTTTCGCAACACCCAAACTCGGTTGAGCTCTTCCTTCTTGAGGAGAAGATCTTCCTTGCGTGTCCCCGAGCGGTTGATGTCGATGGCCGGAAAGACCCGCTTGTCAACAAGCTTGCGGTCCAGGTGGAGCTCCATGTTGCCGGTGCCCTTGAATTCCTCGAAGATCACATCATCCATACGGCTGCCGGTATCGATCAGAGCCGTGGCCATGATAGTCAAGCTTCCTCCCTCTTCAATATTTCGGGCCGCCCCGAAAAATCGCTTGGGCCGCTGCAAGGCGTTGGAGTCGACTCCTCCGGAGAGCACTTTCCCGGAGGGGGGAACGATGGTGTTGTAGGCACGTGCCAGGCGAGTGATGGAATCGAGCAGAATGACGACATCTTTCTTATGCTCAACCAGTCGCTTGGCCTTCTCGAGCACCATTTCAGCCACCTGAACATGCCGGGTCGCCGGCTCGTCAAAGGTGGAACTGATGACCTCGCCCCGCACCGACCGCTCCATGTCGGTGACTTCCTCGGGGCGTTCATCGATCAGCAGGACGATCAAGACGCACTCCGGGTGATTGGTTGTGACGGAGTTGGCGATACTCTGCAGAATCATCGTCTTTCCGGCCCGCGGCGGAGAGACGATGAGCCCGCGCTGGCCCTTGCCGATCGGTGTCAGCAGATCCATGACCCGTCCCGAAAGGTCCTTCTGAACCGTTTCCAGCTGCAGCCGTTGGTTCGGGTAGATCGGCGTCAGATTCTCGAAGAAGGTCCGATCCCGGGCGATGTCGGGATGTTCAAAGTTGATGGCCTCTACTTTGATGAGGGCGAAATAGCGCTCACCTTCTTTGGGAGGGCGGACCTGGCCGGATACGGTGTCCCCGGTGTGGAGGTCGAACTTGCGAATCTGTGATGGAGAAACGTAAATATCGTCTGGCCCGGGGAGATAATTGTATTCCGGAGCTCGAAGAAAGCCGAACCCATCCGGCAAGGTTTCCAGAACACCCTCTGAAAAAATCAAGCCACTGCGCTCGGTCTGGGCCTTGAGAATCTGAAAAATCAGCTCCTGCTTTCGCATTCCAGTCGCGCCGGCGATGTCCAGATCCTTGGCGATGTGATTGAGGGCCTGGATGTTTAACTCCTTTAGCTCTTGAATATTCAAGGGCTGCCCACTTTCCTTCACGGCACGAGTGCCTGCTTCAGCCATGACTCAAACCTCTCGAATGAATTGCCACAATTCCTTTTTCCCGATTCCGGTGGCAGAGGAATAGGGAACAACCCGACCTACATCCATCACCCCGCGGACCCGAACGAGGGCTTCTTGCCGCCCGTTGCCGGAAAGTTTGTCCATCTTGGTCGCGACAACCTGGTAGGGGACAGCAAAATGCTCCAGATAACCTTTCATCGATAAATCCAGAGGCGACGGCTCATGTCGAGCGTCCAGGATGAGAAACACGAGTTTCAGCCTCTCATCAGTCTTCAGGAACTCTTCAATCATCGGGCCCCAACGGGCCCGGACTTTCTTGGAAACCCTGGCGAAGCCGTAACCTGGCAGATCCACAAAAACCCACTGCCGACTCACCTCGAAAAAATGAATCTCCCGCGTGCGCCCTGGGCTGCCGCTAGTCCGGGCGACACTCTTGCTCCCCAACAGGCTGTTGATCAGCCTGGACTTTCCAACATTCGATCTCCCCGCGAAAGCGATCCTGGGAAGTTTGGATTTCGGATAGTGCCCCTTTCGGGTTGCAGCGCCAAGGAATGAGATCTCCACACCCACCTGATGATTGCGGTCCGGGAAACTTCGGCCCCCGACTTGCGAAGCTCAATCTGCTACGGCGCGGGAACGGATCTGCCGGGACGAAACGGCTGTGACGTTCCTCGGGTTCGCGGTTTCAAGTGATTGGTCAAGCCGGACAGCGGAATCTCAGTGAACCCCTGGTCGATCGCCACCCTCTATTTTGGGCGGCATCTGCTTTTCCATGTACTCTTCCCGGTCTTTCTTTCGGGCCGGCCGCTCCAGAGCCAGGTCCAGGACTTCTTCCATGGATTCGACCAGTACGATCTTGAGGTCTTCCCGCACCATCTCAGGGATTTCCTTCAGATCCTTTTCATTGTCCCTGGGCAGAATTACGGACTTGATACCGGCGCGATGGGCCGCCAGCACTTTTTCTTTCACGCCGCCAATTTGCATGACCTTTCCACGGAGCGTGATTTCTCCCGTCATCGCGACATCCCGAAAGACCGGGATTCTCGTCAAGGCGGAGACCATTGTGGTGGCCATGGTAATCCCGGCCGAAGGGCCGTCTTTGGGGATGGCGCCCTCGGGCACATGGACATGCAGATCGAAGACTTTGTGAAAATCCTTCTGGAGCCCGTAATCGGCTGCTCGGGAACGGACGTAGGTGAGGGCGGCCTTAGCCGATTCCTGCATCACTTCACCCAGCTTGCCAGTGAGCAGAAAGTTTCCCTTCCCCTCCATCGTCGTGCACTCCGTAAAGAGTACCTCGCCTCCCATTTCCGTCCACGCCAGGCCGGTGGCCAAGCCCACTTCGTTGGCCTGGGCAGCCAACTGATTTCGAAAGCGCGGGGTGTCCAGCAGGTCACGAACCTGCTTTTCATTGATGACAAAGTGAATAGCCTTCGCCTTTCGCTCCTTCTCCTTGCCTTGCTCCACCACTTTGCGCGCGATCTTACGACAAATGTTGGCCAATTCACGCTCCAGGTTGCGCACCCCCGATTCCCGCGTATAGCTGCGAATCACATCCAGGATCCCATCGTCCCTGAACTCCACCTGGGTCTTCTTCAAGCCTTTCAGCAGCAGCTGTTTGGGAACCAGATACTGCTTTGCGATGTTGAGTTTCTCCCACTCGGTGTATCCGGAGATGAAAATGACCTCCATCCGATCTTGAAGGGGCCGAGGCACCGAGTGGATGACGTTGGCGGTGCAGATGAAAAGAACCTGCGAGAGGTCGAACTCGGTGTCCAGGTAGTGATCGACGAAGCTCTTGTTGAATTCAGGATCGAGCACTTCCATGAGTGCGGCCGAGGGGTCCCCTCGAAAATCCGTGCTCATCTTGTCGATTTCGTCCATCAGGAAGACCGGATTGCGGGTGCCGGCCTTCTTCATCATCTGGATGATCTGCCCCGGAAGCGCTCCAATGTAGGTTCTTCGATGACCTCGGATCTCGGCCTCATCCCGAACTCCACCCAGGGAAAGGCGAACAAACTTCCTCCCCGTAGCTCGGGCGATCGATCTCCCCAGCGAGGTCTTCCCCACGCCGGGCGGCCCGACGAAACAGAGGATGGACCCCTGGTGTCTCTTCTTGGCCAGCTGCCGGACAGCCAGGAATTCCAGAATGCGTTCCTTGACCTTGTCCAGGCCGTAATGATCTTCCTCAAGGATCCGGTGGGCTCGGTCAATGCTTCGGATTTCGCGACTCCGCCGGGACCATGGCATCGCCAGCAGCCAATCCAGATAGGTACGGCTGACGGTTGTCTCGGCGCTCATCGGCGGCATTTGTTCCAAGCGCCGGATTTCGTTGCTGGCTTTTTCCTGAGCGTCGGCCGGCATCTTTGCTTCTTCGACTTTCTCTTTCAGCGCTTCGATCTCGTCCTTTTCACCCCGGCCCAACTCCTTCTGAATCGCCTTCACCTTCTCATTCAGGTAGTATTCCCGCTGGGCCTTCTCCATCTGGCGGCGGACCTGACCCTGAATAGACTTGTCCATCTTAATCTTTTCGATTTCAATCTCGATGAACTCGCAGATCTTGCCCAGCCGCTGGGAGGGATCGGCCGTTTCCAACAAGGACTGCTTATCTTCCACCGGAATGGGGAGGTTGGAGGCGATGGTGTCGGAAAGACGATCGCTGTCGGAGTTTCGCGCCGCCTGGATAATGGTCTCGTAGTTGACGTTGGGGTTGAGCTTGGTGAATTGCTCGAAAAGGGCATTGAGCCTTTTGGTCAGCAGGCTCATCCTGGTGGCGGAGACCCGCGGCACCGGCATGAGCTGAATCTGGGCCCGGAAACACCCATCGACTTCCACCACGCGAAGCGAGCGGGCCCGGTGCAAACCTTCGACCAGAACCTTGATGTTGCCGTCCGGCAGTTTCAGGCTCTGAACGATGCTGGCCACGGTGCCCACCCGGTAGATGGCCTTGGGGGAAGGGTTGTCCTCAGAAGCATCCATCTGAGTGGCCAGGAAGATCTTCTTATCTCCACGCAGCGCCCTTTCCAGTGCCAGAACGGAGGAATCCCTCCCGATCACAAAAGGAACCATCATCGACGGGAAAACCACCACGTCGCGAATAGGCACCATCGGGTAACTCTCGATATTTCCAGCTTGTACGGTGTCGTCCATTGCCACTCAAATGCCTGCTGAATGGGGTCCCAAAAACCGCCACTTACTTAGATCCGGGACCCGCCGAAAGAGTTTCATTTCTTGTTCGCGCCGCCCTCTATGTCTTCGTGGTCGGGAAACGCAAAAATCGGAAACAGCCAGGAATAACGGAAAAGAGCCACGGAAAGAGAGAGTTGATAACGAGGGTCGAATGAGAGGGTTACCCAGCCTTTTCCAAAACTTTGAAAACTACGTCTCGGTTTTCAACCATCTCCTTTGTGACGACGAACTCTTTGACCTTCTTGGCGGAAGGCAGTTCGTACATCACGTTCAGCATAAGATCTTCAGTGATCAAGCGCAAGCCGCGGGCGCCGATTTTCCGCTCCAGCGCCAGCCGGGCAACACTGGCCAGCGCATCATCAGTGAATCGAAGGGCGACCTTCTCGAACTCGAACATCTTCTGGTACTGCTTGGTCAACGCGTTTTGCGGCTGGGTAAGGATCTTCACCAAGGCCTTTTCATCCAACTGGTGAAGGGTACAGATGACCGGCAATCGACCCACAAACTCTGGAATCAATCCGTACTTGATCAGATCCTCCGGTAACACATGCGGGAACACGTCGGACTCGTTGGCCGTCTTCCAGCGGCTGTCGCCCAAGTCCGCTCGAAAGCCCATTCTGCTGCGTCCGAGCCGCCTGCGGATGATATTGTCCATCCCCACGAACGCCCCCCCGCTGATGAAAAGAATATCGGTCGTATCCACTTGGACGAATTCCTGGTGCGGATGTTTTCGTCCCCCCTGAGGCGGGACATTGGCAATCGTGCCCTCCAGAATCTTCAGCAACGCCTGTTGCACGCCTTCGCCGGAGACATCGCGCGTGATAGAGGGATTCTCATCCTTGCGTGAGATTTTGTCGATCTCGTCAATATAGATGATCCCGTGCATGCACCGTTCGCGGTCGCCTCCTGCCGCTTGAAGCAGCTTCAGGATGATGTTCTCCACATCTTCTCCCACATAACCCGCCTCGGTCAGAGTGGTGGCGTCCACGATGGCGAAAGGCACCGAAAGCATGCGGGCCAAAGTCTGTGCCAGCAACGTCTTGCCGGTTCCGGTGGGCCCAATCAAAAGGACGTTGCTCTTGGCCAATTCAACGTCCTGGTGCCGTCTGCGCCCCAGCTTGATCCGCTTGTAGTGGTTGTAGACGGCAACCGCCAGTTTTTTCTTTGCCGTCTCCTGGCCGATCACATACTGGTCCAGGAAACCTTTGATCTCGGTAGGTTTGGGGAGGGTGTCCTTGACGGAAGAGGCTTCAGCGGAGATGTCATCCGAGATGATCTCATTGCACACCTCCACGCATTCGTCGCAGATGAAAACAGTGGGGCCAGCGATCAGTTTCTTGACGTCGTTCTGGCTCTTGTTGCAGAACGAGCACCGAAGGACCTCATCTCCGTCTTTCTTCACTCCCTAGCCTCCATCGCAACTTCTTGAGGAATGCGGCCCCATCATCGGAATAGGAACGGCGCTCGGCGACACTGTCATGCTCGGGTTTCAATCTGGTCACGGGTTGGTCGTCGTTCTCACGTGTGCTTCTCGATAATCAGATCGATTATACCATACTCCTTGGCCTGCTCCGCGCTCATGATGTAGTCCCGTTCGACATCCTTCTCGATCTTTTCCACATTCTGTCCGGTGTGCTTGGCCAGAACCGCGTTGGTCATCTCTCGCATTCTCAAGATTTCCCTGGCATGGATGTCAATGTCGGTGGCCTGACCCGACAGCCCACTGATGGCCGGCTGATGGATCAGGATTCGGCTGTTGGGAAGGGCGAAACGCTTCCCAGCGGTGCCGGCGGCCAGCAGTAGCGCCCCCATTGAAGCGGCTTGACCGATGCAGATCGTGGTCACGTCGTTCTTCACGAACTGCACGGTATCGTAGACTGCGAGCCCCGCGGTGATCGAGCCTCCGGGAGAATTGATGTAGAGGGAAATGTCTCGGTCGGGGTCCTCGGCTTCCAGAAACAAGAGCTGGGCCGTCACCAGATTGGCAATGCTGTCATCAATCGGGGTGCCCAGGAAAATAATGTTGTCTCTGAGGAGCCGCGAATAGATGTCATATGCGCGCTCTCCACGGTTGGTCTGTTCCACAACCATCGGAATCAGTGTCATCGTCTCTCTTCCATGAACATTATATCGACCTTATTGAGGGGGCGGTTACGGGCAGAAATTGAGCCCCTCTCGGCATAGGCCGTGAACGATGCAACCACCCCAGGCCCCGGAGCCGAGGATCAATCCGGCTGGAGCCGCTCCAGCCGGCCGCACTCGGGCCTTTCCGTCAACGCTCAACCACCTTGGCCTGTCGAAGGAGCAAATCCAATGCCTTGCCTCTTCGAATCTGCTTCCGAAGCTCTTCCATTCGACCTTCCGCCTGAAAATGCCGCCGCACTCCTTCTTTGGGTTGATGCCAGGAAGCCGCAATCCGTTCCAACTCCTGATCCAGGTCGGTGCTGCCGACCTGGATCTCCTCCCGGTCCGCCAACTCGTTCAGGATCAACATGGCGCGGACTTCTTTTGCGCAGCTGGGGCGCAGATCTGAACGGAACTGTTTCCAGTCCAGGTCGGCCTTCGATGGGTCCCTGCCTTGGGAGGCCAGATTCACCGCCACCTCTCTCACTTTGCTGTCGATCTGTTTCTCTACCAGTGTTTCCGGCACTTCAAAGGGGGTGGATTGAATGACCTGGTCCATGAGCCGATTCTTGAGATCGTTCTCGCGGTTTCTCTCCCTACTTCGCTCCAGGTCTCCGCGGATCTTGTCGCGGACCTGGTCCAAGGTGTCGAACTCTCCCAGGTCTTTGGCAAACTCGTCGTTGAGCTGGGGAAGAAGCGGGCGTTTGATGTCGGTGACTTCGACCGTGAAGCGAACGACGTTGCCGGCCAGTTTCTTGTCCCCGTAATCCGCGCCATACTCCACCTCAAACTGCTTGTGCTCTCCTATGTTGGCGCCGATCAGGGCCTGTGTAAAGGCCTTGTGGGTCTTCTCTTCCCCCACTTTGACAACCACCCCTTCGTCGCGTATCGGCTGCCGGGAGCGGGAACTCGTTTCTCCCAGGTACTCGCCCACCAGGTCGATGATCACGTGGTCGCCCTCTTCAGCCGGGCGGTCTTCCACCGCCACCAGACGGGCGTTTTCCTCCCTGACACCCTCCAGCGCCTGCTCCATCTCTTCAGCGGTCACCGGTTGGACGTCTGAAGAGACCTCCAGTCCCTTGAAGTCCGGCAAGACGACCCGCGGCCGAATCTCCAACTCGGCCACATATTTGAGAGGTTGGCCCGTTTCAAAACTGAGTTCCTTCAGGTCAGGCTCGCCCAAAGGCTCGAGCGCCTTTTCACGCAGGGCCTGACGGTATGATTCCGGGACCAACTTGTTGACAAGGTCGTTGCGAATCTCCTTGGAAAAGCGTCGCTTCACCAGTCCGACAGGCGACTTGCCGCGTCGAAACCCCGAAAGCCTGACACGCTTTCTGTAATCGTCAGCGATGTCGTTGAACCGGGCCAGGGCGGCTTCCGCCGGCACCTCAACCCTCAGTTTCTTCTTGACCGAGCTGACATCTTCGAGTTCGACCCGAATCTCCATTGGGTGATCTTCGATCGGTTCTATCTTAACCCAAGGGCTCGCGCAAAAATAACTTCACATTTTGGCATCTCATCTTCACACCCTCTTCGGCCGCTCCTCAATCGTGAAATCCTCAACGTAAGCTCGGCTACGCCTGCGGTTTTGCTCAATCGTTCGCGGCCAAGTCAGGTGCAAATCTGAGTGCCAACTCTGCGGACTTATGCTTGCGCAAACCCGAGACCGAAACTGAGCGCTTCTCGACGGCAGTGAGCACCAGTCTGTTGCGCCCGTCCGGTCTTGTTGATCCTCAACCGGCCCAGCCGGCATGCGCGCGCTCCCCGTTACTCACGGGAACACGCCATCCTGGCGCTTCTCATCCAGAAGAATCATTCAGCTCGTCTCGGCCGGGCCGCGGCCTCAACCAGGTGCTGAAAAAACGGAGCATTGGGAGCGACCGCCAGGGAACCGAAGATCCTGCCCCGCCGCCGGCGCGCCACCTTGCCCGAGTGCAAGGGAGTGAATTATAGTCTCTGGCGCGATGTTGGAACAAGACCTGATGGAAAGTCGCTGTAAGGCCCGGGCCTTTGACCGCATTCTGGAAAAATACCAGACCTTGCGGGATGATGCCGGCTTCTACAGCAGCAATTGGGTGGAACTTGCCGAGATCATCGAAAGCGAATGGAAGCGGTTGCAGTGGCTTTCCAAGAAGAAGGAGAGTCTCCCGGGCCCGGAGGGCCGACACTAGGGCTGCTAAGCCCTAAACAAGTTCACAAAAGGGTCAAGTTGCGCGTTGGATAACAATTCGCACCACACACAATCGCTATGACTGGCCATGAATCGCTCTTTCAGAGCTGCCGGGCTTCGCTGGAAAGACCCAGCGCGTTGCGCCGGGCTGAATATGAGTGGCGCCTTCGGCGCCTGAAGACGTGAGCGCGATCGACCCTGCCAAGCCAAAGGCCCGGAGGGCCGACATTCCAGTAGCCCGGTCCGTCAGGGCCGGAGGCAGCGGTTCGACATGTGCACTGCCTCGGCATCTCTGGCCGCTCAGTCCACCTTCAGGTGGAGTTCCTCGCGCCCGCGATTGGCCAGGTAGAACTCGATCATGGCGGGAAGGTACTCTTCGGCTCTGGGGCAGCGACAACCCGTATCCCTCAGTGCTTCCAGGGTGTTCGAACAGTCGTAGTGGACCGGATGGTTCATGTAGGCGATGGCCTCCTTTGGAATGGCGATTCGCTTTCTCAGCCAGCGCTGTTTGACCAGGCGCTCCATCCAGGTGGGAGAGAGTGTCCAAGCCATCCGGCGCCTCCCCAGGTAGCGGGCGGTCAGCTCAAAGAGCTGCCGGGTGCTGATGGGATCGGGGTCCACGATTTGAAAACACTTTCCACTCGAATCCGGTCGTCCACTGATGAGCGCACAGGCTTCGACCACAAAATCGACCGGCACCATATTGATCGCCGCCTTCATTGGACCCACTCTCGGCAGGGGAAGATGTCCCCAGCGGTGCAAATACTTGATGCTGAAATAGGGCCCGTCGAACTTGTCGGTTGCGCCTGTTCTCGAGTCTCCCACCACGATCCCGAATCGATAGATCGTAATGGGCAGATGCTCCCTCTCTGAACGGACCAGCCACTCGGCCTCGTTCTTGGTCAATTCATAGTGATTCTTGAAGTTTTCCGGCTGGGCCCGGGGGAGGTCGTCTTCTCCCACCCGCCCGGTTCTCCAGCCCGAGACGTAGGCGGTACTGACATAATTGAAGCGGGTCACATTGGGGGCGGCCGCGCGGGCCGCGGCCAGCACGTTGCGCGTCCCATCCACGTTTACTCTTCGCGCACTCCGCAGGTCGGCGTCCAGGCGATAGAGCGCCGCCAGGTGCCACCACTCCGTCTCCTCACGGAGCAAAAGTCCTCTCACGCGCTCGTCCGAGAGGGCCAGATCGTTTTGAGTGATGTCTCCCTTGACCACCTCCGTTGAGGTCTTGGGCACCAGATCAGCGAGGAGTTCGCGGGCCCTCCGCTCGAATCTCTCTTCCACCAGCAGGATGACTTTCCGATACTCTCGAGCGGTCAGGAGTCGGGGAATCAAGTGGCGCGTGATGAAGCCGGGAAACCCCGTGACAAATAAGTTCATCGGTCCTGCTCCGACTGGCCGCCCGGGCGGCAACCTCAGAATGATAGCTGATGAGGCGCGATCGGGCGATCAGTCGAGGGTGCTTTTGTTGGGTCAGGTGGATTGCGGCACAGTGGCTCGGCCGGCCTCCGTTCCGCACTTGCGACCAGCAGGTGCGGGGAATCCGCGCGGGATCCGGAGCGATGTCAAGTTGACCTGCCATTGTCCTACCTTTTACCCTAATGCTTCCGTAGTGGAGTCGGGCCTCCGGCGTAAGGCGGTTGCCTCTCACCCGCAGCGGGTGGAAGTGCTGAATAATGCGATCCGGCCCGCTCAAGCAGCTCATGCGGACCAGTGGGGCGAATCAGGGGTTGAGAATGAAAAAAATCGGCATCTTGTTCGGGCAGGAGAACACGTTCCCCCGGGCCCTGGTGGACCGGATCAATGAGGCCAACGAGAAAGAGGTGGTGGCGGAATTCGTCACCATCGACAAAGTGATCCAGGCCCGTCCGACGGAGTACGCCGTCATCATTGACCGGATCTCGCAGGACATCCCTTTTTATCGCACCTACCTCAAGAACGCGGCTCTGGCGGGAGCTGTTGTCATTAACAATCCCTTCTGGTGGAGCGCCGATGACAAGTTCTTCAACAATGCTCTGGCCGAACACGTCGGCGTGCACGTGCCGAAGACAGCTCTGCTGCCATCCAAGGAGCATCCCGAGAACACCGATGAGCGGTCCATGAGGAACCTGGCTTACCCTCTGGATTGGGAGGCGATTTTCGATTATCTCGGATTCCCGGCTTTTCTCAAGCCCTTTGCGGGAGGGGGCTGGCGCCATGTCTATCGGGTCAAGGACCGGGAGGAGTTCTTTCGAGTTTACGATCAGACCGCTCAACTGGTCATGATGCTGCAGGAAGAGATCGTTTTCACGGAATACTACCGCTGTTACTGCATCGACCGCCAACATGTGCGAATCATGGAATATGATCCTCGACAGCCGTTTCACCTCCAGTACTCCAAGGCGCCGAAGCCGGTGGAGCCCGCTTTGTTGGGGAAGATGGAGGAAGCCGTCTTGAGGCTGAATCGGGCGTTGGGTTACGACTTCAACACCGTGGAGCTGGCCATCCGTGACGGTGTCCCCTACGCCATTGACTTCTGCAACCCCGCTCCCGATGCGGACGTCGCCTCGGTGGGAGAAGAGAATTTCAAATGGGTTGTCGAAACCGTCGCCGGTATGGCGATCCGAAAGGCCAAGGTCCACAAAGCAGGGCAGATCCATATCGAGTGGGGAGAATTTGTTGCCGAAACGAGCACGGGATGAGCTGTTTACCTTATGACGATAAGAAGCAACGATGACATTGAGCGGTTCCCCCTTGACCCCGAATTACTGCCGGGCGCTTCCAACGCGGTTCGCCAGTGCCTGCGAATCCAGCCTCACGAGCGGGTGACCCTGATCACCGATGAAGCCTCTCTGGCCATTTGCCGAGCCCTGGCGGATCAGATCCGAGAAGTGGGTTCCCACTATCGTCTGTTTGTCCTGGAAGACCATGCCGAGCGGCCCCTTCAACACATGCCCGAAGCGGTGCTGTCATCGATGGAATCGTCCCAGGTCAGTCTCTTCGCCGCTCAGGCCGGCCCTGGGGAACTGGGGGCCAGGATGGAGATGATGGTGATTGTGAATCGGCTCAAGCTGCGTCATGCCCATATGGTCAATATCAGCAAGGAAATCATGATGCAGGGCATGAGAGCGGACTTCCGGGCGGTGGATCTGCTGAGCAGTCAACTGATCGAGCGAGCTCGCAAGGCGGCCAAGATCAAGGCCACCTCAACGGCTGGGACCGATCTCGTGGCCGAGTTTTCTCCCCATCTTTGCTGGATCAAGACCAGCGGCCTCATCGGCACGGACAAATGGGGGAATCTGCCCGGCGGGGAGATCTTCACTTCCCCGCTTCAAGTGAACGGAGTCTTTGCCGTTGACGGTGTCGTGGGGGACTACCTTTGCAGCCGGTACGGGGACTTAAGGGAGACCCCACTGCAGATCGAAATCTCGGACGGCCGCATCCGGCATCTGAGCTGTGAAAACGAGGAGTTGCTGGACCATTTTACCGATTACACAAGTGTGGATTCCAACAGCAACCGGGTGGGCGAGTTTGCCATCGGCACCAATCTTTGGGTCAAAGACGTCATTGGAAACATTCTCCAGGACGAAAAAATTCCGGGTGTCCACATCGCCTTCGGCCATCCCTACAGCGAGCATACGGGTCAAGACTGGACCTCCTCCACCCACATCGATTGTGTCGGTCGCTGCTTCGATGTCTGGATGGATGAAGCACAGGTCATGAAAGAAGGTCAGTTTCTCCTCAGTTGACCCGCACTCGGAATCCCGCCGGAAAAGAGGCTATTCCCATTGCCGGCGCCGACCGCACAGTCGGGCATTGGGGAAACGGCGGGCTCACGCCCACCGCTCGCCCGGAGTAGATTGAGTGTGAGAAATGCGGGTTAGGCACCCTCCGTCTCGTGTCGGGTCGCCCACATCCCCAAGCGGCCGATCTTGGCGCTGGCGAAGGCCTTGAGAGCTCTTGGATAGTTGGGTCGGGAGTCCCACTGTTTGTGGAAGGCCACTTCGCTCACCATCCAGCGGTTGGCGAAGCGGTAGAAACGCTGGGAGTGGCGCCCGGCCACCGTGAGATCGCGGTCGGAGCTGGTCTCGAAGGTTTTGGAGGCGATGACCCGAGTTTCCACCTGCTCAAAGTAGGGAGTGCCTTTGATGGGGTAGGCGACGGTTGTTAAGAACACGTCGGGATTGGCCGCCTTCAAGTGGCCAACGGTTTCCTCCAGATCGGAAAGCTCTTCTCCCTCGTAGCCAAGCATGACGAAAAGTCCCGCTTCGATCCCGTATCTTTGCAGCATTCGCACCATTTCTCGGACTCGAGCGGCGTTGGTGCGCCGTTTCATGGCATCCAGAATGCGCTGCGAGCCACTCTCGGCTCCAATCCACAAACGGAAACAGCGCAGCTCGGCCAAGGTCCGGATGATCTCTTCGTCGAGGCGGTCCTCGCGTGAAATGGTCTCAAACGGAATCAGAAGGTCTCGGCGCTTCAACTCCTCGGCGTAGGCGGAAAACCAGCGCGGATTGAGGGTAAACACATCATCGGCATACCAGAGCATGTCGGGCTCGTACTCTTCTCGGATCAGTTCCACTTCGTCGGCAACATGGCGGGGCGAGCGACCCCGATGACTGTAACCGAAGACGCCGTGACTGCACCAGGTACAGGTGTAGGGACAGCCGCGAGAGGTGATCAGGGAAACCGATCCTCTCCCATGATGTTCTCTCCACACACGGACGTATCGGTGGATGTCCACCGCCTCCCGGTCTGGAAAAGGCAAGCTGTCGAGATCCCTGATAAAGGGTCGTGGTTCGGTCCGAACGAGGGCGCCGTCTTCCTCACGGTAGACCAGGCCCCGGATCCGGTGCATACTCCGCGGGCCGCGGCCAACCAGGTGTGGCACCAGTTCTTCCAAGGTCAGTTCTCCCTCGCCCACCACCACCACGTCGGCGCCTCGCGCAAGGTATTCCTCCGGGTAGTTGGCCGGCTCCGGTCCGCCCACTACTACGATTGCTCCCGTCTCGCGGCAAATGGCGATCAGCTCGAAAACACGCTTCCGGTTCATGAGGTTGCAGTAGAAGCCCACGATCGAGGGCCGCTCCCGTCTCATGAATTCCTCGAAGGCGCTCCCGGAGCTGAAAGTGCTGTCGAAAACGGCCACATCGAACCCCTTGGCCTTCAGATAAGAGGAGAGGTGAAGCAGTCCCAGGGGAGGATACGGCTTCATGACCTTCAACTCGTGAGGGTCGTGGCGCAGAAAATAGCCGTGAGTGAGCAGAATATCCATGCTGCTTGTGTGCTCTCCCCGCCCAACCACCGGGCCCGGATCGCCGCTGTAGGCGGCCAGATTATCGAGTAGGTAGTCCTCGTCCGAAAACTTTTAATTCCTTGGCAGAATGGTAGTTGTGTTCAGCATCGAGAGCTTGAAGTTTCACCCTCCGGTCAATTCGCGGCCTGAGGCCGCTCCCACCTTCCCAATCGGCGCCGTTGAGCTGAAGAGACGGTAGATCGGAAAGTGGGAGCCGCCTCAGGCGGCGAACGGCCCGCTCAAGTGTTCCACTTCCCCTGGAATTCCTGAGGCGCTTTAATTCTGACGGCTTATCCTTTTTCCATCATTTAGGCGCGTTCGAGGACTATCCAAGTAATCTACTTCACGAAGAACTCAAATAGTGACGCAGCAACGAGACGCCTTGTCGAAGCTGAATCCTCAAATCGCTGAGATTCCAGCTCTTTCCCCATTTTCTGGCCCGTTCTCCGAGGTAGCCGAGGTTGAAATAGAACTCCCCCAGGGCGCGCTGCTTCATGGCGGCGACTCGAGCACGGCTCAGTGTCAGAGTCTGCATGGCCACCGGATGGCCGGATTGGTCCATGATTTCAAAGTCGCTCTCAATCAAGCCGAGGCTGAGGGCCCGCTGGCGAAGGGGCGTCCCCATTCGCGGCACAGCCACGTTGAAGGAGACAAAATCAGGGCCAAGCCTTCTGAGCAAGGCCAGGGTCTCCTGAAAGCTCTCCTCCGTCTCTTCCGGCAGACCGATGATCACGGTCGCCACCGTACGGATTCCGTGTCGGGCACATAATTGGAACCCCTCCTGGATTGCTTCCCGAGTGTAATCTTTCCTGGCGGCTCTCAAAATCCGTTGGTTGGCGCTTTCCACCCCGAGAATCACCGTGTGGCACCCCGCCGCCTTCATCTGGAGGAGGAGGCGGTCACTCACCACATCCGGCCGGCTGAAGCAGAGCCAACCGAATCCATAGCCCACCCGCTGCATTTCGGAGAGCAATTGTTGCGCCCGCTCCCTGCCTATCCCGAACGTCTGATCGAGAAAGAAGATCTCCCGAACTCGAAGACGGGCGAGAGAGTCGAGTTCCTCCAGAACGTTGCTCACCGGCCGGATCTTCCACCCCAGCGTTGACATGATGCAGAAGTTGCAGGAGTAGGGGCACCCGAATTCCGTCATGACAGTCGCGAAACGTCGATGGCGGACAAAGGGATACCGGTACGGATGGCCCAGAAACAGGCGGTGCTGCGGAACGGGCAGAGAGAACTCCTCTCCCTTGGGACGTTCAATGGGAAAGGCGGAGATCCCGCCGCGTTCTCGAACAGTCATATTGTTGGGACGCCGGCCATCTGGTGCGCCTTCCAGATAGATGCGCAGATCGTCGCTGCTGAAATCATGCAGGAAGGCGCTCACGAAAGGCAGTTCCGCCAGTCTCTCCTCACGGTGGTCGATCAGTATGTCCCCGATCAGAACCAGTCTGGCTCCAACGCGCTGGCTGAGCGACCGGTAAAATGGCACGTCTTCGGAATAGGAGACCGAGCCGATGAGCCCAACCACGACGTCGGGATCGAGTCGCTCAACCCGGTCCAGGCAGGTCCTGGCGTCCAGCCGCTGGACGATGGCGTCAAGCAGGGAGACCTCACCCACGTCCTTCAGCAAGCCGCTCAGATAGAGGAAATCGATGGGATGATTGATGTAGTCCGCCTGCGACACCTTGCTGCAGAAATAGTCGCGAAGGTAGAGGCGGCGGCCGGGCGGGTTGAGAAGAACAATCTTTCTCTTAGGCATGATCTTTGATCCGGTTTCCTCCACAGCTCAACCGTTGCACTCTGATCTCGTCCGATCCGGCCTCGGGATGCGCCGCCGCGCTCTGTTGGCGCCTGGGCCCTGCGCCGGGCACCACCTGCTGACGGATGAATTGGTGGACTTCCCGAATCACGTGCGCGGTTTTGATCTCCTTCATGCAGGCCACGTTGTTGATGCAGTTGACTGTCTTGGCATTGTCCACACTCATGCATGGGCTACACCAAAGGTTCTCGTAGAAGACCAGCCGGTGCGGGCTGAGCGGACCGTAGCGCAAGGGGGTCTCGGGCCCATAAAAACCCACCACCGGAACGCCGAAAGCGGATGCCAGATGAATGGGACCGCTGTCATTGGACACCAGGAGGAGCGCCGAAGCCAGGAGAGAAGCCAGCTGGGGCAGGTTCAACAAACCGGTCCAGTTGTGCACTCTGCGGGAGGGTCTCCAGGCTTGTTCCAGGGGCGCAACATAGGCCATCTCACCTTTCGAGCCAATCAACACGAGATCAAAGTCGTACTTCCCCAAAAGGGATTTCCCCAGCCGCACGAACCGTTCTCGGGGCCAGCGTCTCTCCAGGGCGAGGGAACTGGCATTGACATTGATCACAACGTAAGGGCGGTTCTCGAAGGCTAGCTCAAGAGAGGACGCACCTTGGCGATTCAGCACTGGCCGAGGAGGTTGTGGCAGTGTAGTCGCTTTGCCTCTGGCCAGATTGAGGAACTGTTCGGCGGCGTGAAGCTGGCTTTGGAAAGTGATTGAAACATCCTGGAGACGTCTCTTGAGACCTTCCTTTCGAGAGAATCCCACCGCACACCGTGGCTCCGCCCAGCGAGCCACCAGGCCGGAGAAGTTGACAAAGAATTCCCCGTCGAGAACCAGATCGTAGCCTTCCCTCCTGAGCGAACGAATCAACAAGAGGGAGCGGATCAGGAATGAGAGAGAACCCCGGAAAGCCAGCGTCCGCACTTTTTCGATCCAGGGAATACAGCCAAACAGATCGCGATTGCGGGCGAGTGTCAGGTAATGGATTTCGGCCTCGGGATAAGCCTGTTTCAGCCACCGCAACGCCGGCTCTGAGAGGACAATGCTGCCAATGCCCCAGAACTTGATGAACAGGATCTTCCGAATAGGGCCGGGGGTTGAATCCCGCCTGGGAAAAAAGGTCCTCAGGGCAAGGTCTGCGAGAATGAAGGCGCGTCCCACATACTCGTCGATCAGCTTGGACAGTCTGATTTTGAGCCTTTCACGCTTCATTGCAACTCGTCTGGAATGGGAATCCAATACAGTGTACTAAACTCGAGGCCCCGGCCTCGATCGGAGGTAAAGACGATCCGGTTGTGGGCCCCGTCCCAGACGGGTTCATCGTCCGCCCCCAGGTGAACGGTCAAACGCGAGGTCTGGCGACTCTCCACCTCCACGGCCCAGATGTCCCGATTTCCAGGGCGATCCCAGGCGAAGAGAATTGTCCTCTGGTTGGAAGACCAGGCGGGCGAAGTGATGCGGTCTTCGGAATGCAGGAGGGTGCTTTGTTGACGTCGCCTCAAATCAAAGATTCCCAAGCTGCTCCCCTCGCCATTACGCACACAGTAGGCCAGGTGAGTGCCCCGGGGCGAATAGGCAACATCGTAAAAACGGCCGCCTCTCAACACCGTCACCGCTTTCCCCGAAGCGATATCTGTCACCCTAAGGTCACCCTCTTTCACGGATGCAAAGCGGAGGCCGTCGGGGCCCCAGCTGGGTTTCTCTCCCTCGGCAACAAAAGCGGCTGGCTCCCCCCGTTTTCGGCTCAACCAGATCTCCGACCTCCCCGCCTCGACGGTTTCGACCAGAAGACTGGCATCATCAGACGCCAAATCCATATCGTAGTAATTGCGGCTCGCCGGCGGTGTCCAGCGCTCGCCGTCGGCGGCGTAGATGGCATAGTCTTCTCTAAAGAGCTCACAGTAGCTGAAGAGGAGTTCGTCTTTCCCCCCATCGGGCGCCCCCAGAATCAGACCCAGGTGGCGGTCAAACGCCTTGCCGGCTATCTTCAACAACCTTGCCCCATCCAAGGGTTGGTTTCGATCACCGCCATACTGATGGATCGTGCTCAGCCCAATCAACAGAATCACCGCTCCCCAAGCCCATCGTCCCGGGCCCGGACTCCAGCGGATGAACCGTCGCAGGAAGAAAACGATTGAGAGATAGAAGATCAACAGCAAGTAGAGACGGGAGTAGGCCAGAGGCGTCCACCAGCCTCTGGCGAAGTCCTCGAGCCGAAGGTAGTGGGGCAGGTTGAGCACCACGAACTGAACTCCCAAAAAACCTGCTGCGGCCGGCTTTCCCAGATCCAGGAGAAGCTTGACGGAGGGGACCGCGGTCATCGTCAGGAGCAGAAAGTGGTAGGTCGCGCCGGTGGGAGAGAGGAGGAGAAGGGATAGGGGGATCCAACCCAATTGAAACGATTGGTTTTGTCCCGGGAGTGCAAAAGAGGCGCGAAGCAGGATGAAAAGCGAAAAGGCTCCCAGGCCCCACAGGATCAGGTTTTTCAAGAGGAAAAAAAAGAACGGCTGGGCGGCGGCAGGATGAGGATTGAGCGTTTCCTGGAAGAGAAAGAGGCGGCGAAAAAGGCTGTTCCAGGATTGAGCGCGAGTAGCAAAAGGGTCCTGGATCTCCCCTTTCAGGTGCCTGGGGAGAACCTGGTCTGCAAAGGTCTGAAAAGACTGGAAGCCCCCCAGCCACAGCGTCGCCATCAGAACAACCAGCAGGGTGAGGGCTGCGGCAGTTACGATCCTTGCTTCCTTTCGCCACAAGGAATAGGCGACCCACAAAGTGCCCACGTACTTCACCGGTATCAACAAGGCCAGGCAGACTCCCGCCGCAACAGGCCGTCCCCGCTGGCGAAAATAGAGGCCCAGCAAGAGCGAAGCCAGCAGCAGCAGGTAAACCTGCCCAAACAGAAAGTTGTTGATCAGGGCCGCCCCGCTGCCCAGAAAAAGGATCCCCGTGAGAAGCCAGTTCAAGTGTGATGTCTTGGCCAGGAGCACGACACACAGGACGGCCAGAGCGGCGTTGAACCCAATCCAGACCCTCTTGGCCGTGAGCGCATCGAGCCTGCTCAGAGGCAGCAGGAGCAGAGCCGTGGATGGAGGATGGGGAATGAACCCGCCCACCTGGCCTTTGATCCCGTAACGGTCCATCTGCTTCTGAAACCAGATAAAATCCCGATAGGCCGGCTCAACCGATCTTCCGTCCGCCAGGATCCGGGCAGCCGTGTAGTAGTTGGCAAAATCCCCCCTTGTGTCGGCCATCGCCGGGACGATCCCTTTGACGACGATGATAGCGGTGAAGAAGAGTAACAGGCCGAGCAGCAGTGCTCTCGTCAGCACAGCGGCCGCCGGCTGATGCGCGAGAGTGAACGGCGCCGAGAGCGAGGGTCCGGGATCACGAGCCTTGAGGGCACTCGAGACACAGCGCAGAGCGGCTCTCCAGCGCCGCGCCTTCAAAACCGTTGCTCGGCATGAAAACCCGTCTTCAGGCGCTGAAGGCCCCAGTAAGTGTAGACCTCCCATGGGAAACCGAACTTTTTGGTTCGGATCCGATATCTCGAGGAAGGTTGGAAGAGATTTAATACCAGCCGGTGGCGGCGGGAATGAGACTTCTCTCCCACGTTGACCTGGTGGTATCCAAAACGAAGATACTGACGGATGGATTGAAGCCGCCGATGCTGCCCGTCGCTGAGCCAGGGAAGCTTGGTGATGCGCGGGTAGAAATCGGCCCACTCCTCAAAGCTCCTGGGCGGGTCGAATCCCTTTTGGAGGCTGACCGGCCAGAGGGGTGATCCCGGATAGGGGGTGAAGATGTTGGTGTAGCAATCCGCCTGGGGGTTGGTCTGGTAGATGAGGTCGATCAGATCCAGGGTTTTTTGCAGCTCCTCCTCTCCCTCGGCGGGCAGACCGAAGATGAAGCCGAAGCTGGCCCGGATGTCGGCCGCCTTGCAACGCTCCAAAGCCGCCACGGTCTTGGCCGCGTTGGCCTTCTTTTCTATGGAACGAAGCACTTCGTCGGAACCGGATTCAGCGCCAAAGTGGATCCTCACCAGACCCGCGCGCCGGTAAAGTCGGGCTTGCTCATCGGTTAGTCTGGCCCAGCAGTCCACTCGATCCTGGATATACCACTCGCAGTTGAGTTCGGCGCGGAGGAACCCTTCCGCGATCTCCAGGCATCGCTCCCGGAAGGCAAAGAAGATGTCGTCGATGATCCCCAGCAGTCGAATGTCGTATCGCCGCACCAGATAGCTCACCTCATCCACCACCTGTTCGACCGGCAACAGGTCCAGGTTGCGGCCGTAGACGGAGGCATTCGAACAGTAGCCGCAGTTGTAGGGACAACCGTGGCTGGTGGTGTACATGACCCAGCGCAGACCGGTCAAACGGTGATAGCGATCATAATCGATCACTTCATAACCTGGCAGCCGGCTGGGGAGTTGAGCCACTTTAGGGTAAATCCGAGGCGGGTTGCTGCGAATCTCACCCTTGTCCTTCCAGATAATGCCGGTGACCTCCCCGATCGACTTCCCATCCCGAAAGCAATCGGCCAGCTCCAGCATGGTCCTTTCACCCTGTCTCAACGCCACCACGTCAGCAAAGGACGCTTCCAGGCTCTGTTCCGGCAGGATGGACGGGTGCCAGCCTCCCAGCACGATCGGGATCTCGGGGTAGTGCTCTTTGACGGCCCTACCCACGTCTACGGCACCACTGATCATGGGGCCGGTGATCAGGGAGATGCCCAGGCAGAGCGCCCCCTCCATTTCCTTCAACACGGCCTCAACGAAATTCTCCTCCAGGGCACTGTCAATGATCTTGACTTCATAGCCGGCTCTCACCAGGGCACTCGAGATCGCAATGAGAGCCAAAGGCGGGGACGCCTCTTTGCTGGCGTAAGAGGGGAAAAAGAAAACGATCTTGTTGCGGGTCGTCATGGACAATCAGTCCTATCCTAAGCCACTCGACCGGAACCTGGGAAGTGTCCCTGGCGACTTCTCTCCACTTCAGCAGCTAACTAGTTCCCGTCCGGAAACTTATAACTCCTTGACAGAATGGTAGTTGTGTTCAGCATCGAGAGCTTGAAATTTCACCTCCGGTCAATTCGCGGCCTGAGGCCGCTCCCACCTTCCCAATCGACGCCGTTGGCAAAGAGCTGAAGAGACGGTAGATCGGAAAGTGGGAGCCGCCTCAGGCGGCGACCGACCCACTTGAGTGTTCCACTTCCCCTGGAATTCCTGAGGTGCTTTAGTTCTGACAACTTATCTTTTTTCCATCATTTAGACCGCGTCCGGATGGGAACAAACTAAACCAAACTCCAGGCCCGCGAGCGCCTTCAAAACCCTGCCGTCTCGGGCCGCTGATAATGGAGGAAGCGCTGCAGGACCCTCAACTCCAGGGGGAACCGGTAAATGCGAAAGCGGTAACGCCAGGAAGAGAGGAGGCGTAGGACAATTCGCGCAAGCCCAGTCAACCTCTGGTCAGTCGTGGTGGGGTAGTAAGCATTCAAGACCTTTTCGAAGTCTCGGATTCTAGCCCAAAGGGGATCCGAAACCCAGGGGATCTGGACGCTGCGCCTTTGTGAGAATTCCATCCACTCGGGACCAATCCACTCTTCCGGCGTGCGGGGGAATTCGAACCCTTCGGCTTTGGCCTGCTCATACAAGCTGCCGGCGAGAGGAACGGGAGTATAGAGATAGAGGATGATCTCGCTGGACGGATTGCAGCGTTTGACCCGGCGAATAAAATCAAGAGTTTGAGCGGCGTCCGTCTCCGGGTCCGGGGGGCTCCCGAGGACGAACGAGAACTCTGGAACCACCCCGTAGACGGCCATTTTTTCCGCCATCAACAGGGTCTTTTCAACTGTGGCTGTTCCGCCCTTGTCCATCCGTTTCAAGACTTCGTCGGAACCGGACTCGGCACCCATGAACACCATCTTGAGTCCGCTGTCTCGGAGGAGTTGCCAGCTCCGGTCGGAGTAATTGAGCAGGGTGTCGATTCTGGACTCTCCCCACCAGGCAATGCCCAGATCGCGAATGCGCTCGGCAAACTCAGCGCTTCGAGCCTCGTGGACAAAGAAGTTGTTGTCATAGAACTCCACCGCGTTGGCCCCCCATTGGCGCACCAGATAGCGGACCGTTTCCGACGTGCGCTGGGCAGACTGGGCCAACCATCGCCCCTCCACCATGTTGACGACCGAACAGAAGTTGCAGAAGAAGGGGCAGCCATAGCTGGAATGGTGGGAGAGGGTCTTCGTCCCCAGAAAGGTGCTGCGCAAATAGCGAGAAACATCCACTCGCTGGTAGGGGAAAGCGGGCAGTTCGTCCGGATGAGGGAGAGGTGCTTTTTCATTCGCATGGATCTCACCGGTCCGGCGGTGACGGTAGGCCATGCCGGGTAAGCGGGTCGCGTCGGAACCGTTGCGGAGCGCTGCCAGCAGGTCCCTGAAAACCCACTCGCCATGGCCTCGAACCACATAGTCCACGTAGTCAGCGCGCAGGCAGGCTTCATAGTGTTGAGTGGGGAAGTAGCCACCCCAGACAACCGTCAAATCGGGATAGTCTTTTTTCAGTTGACGGCACTGGGGCACGGCGTGACTGAGTTGGGGCCCAGGCATCACCGTCACTGCCAGGAGATCCGCGTTCGTCTCCTCGATCGCCCGGTGGAGAGTCGACGCCGGGTCGGATTCGAGGTTTCCATCGATGATCAGGTACTCCTCTTCTCCCTCCAGCATCGCCCCCAGGGCAAGCAGAGACATTGGCAGGACCGGCTTGCGCAAAGCGGAACTGGGAGGATTATAGAAGATCAGCATTCCCGGCGTTCCTGAACCATAGGGCTGTCAACGGGCTGCCCCGTTTCGGGGCACGGTTGGGCCGAAGTGCGCGACTATGGCTCCGGGGGCCTCGGTCGTAACGCCTTGTCAACGCTTCGCTTCCGGCTCTTCGCACCGACCGGGTGTGAGAAATCCGGGTTACGCACCCGCTTGCAGACTTGGATTTTGAACTTGTTCCAGCAATGATTATATCGCAGGAGGCAAGACTGTCTCAGGCGATACGCGGTACAACTCCAGAACCTCACTTCCCAAATCACGCTCCGCGACCACTTTCGCCGCCAGATTGTGAGAACGGAATTCGCTCAGGAAAGACGCCCGCTCTCCCACCGAAGAAAGAACGACCAGCGCATGTCCATCCGTCTCCAGGTGGTGTTCCAATTGGCTGGCGAAACGGCTCCCGATGTCGTCGCTTCTGAGGGCCTGGTCGAGGGCGTCACTGGGGCAACCGGCCAAATAGGGAGGATTGAACAAGACGACATCGAATTTTTCTTCGCCCACGGGCCCGAAAAGGTTCCCCTCCCGGACCTCGACGCGATCTTCGACTCGGTTCAACAACGCGTTGATCCTTGCGCAGCGAACGGCTGCGGGATTCAGATCCACGGCAACTATTCGGTCGCAATGAAGAGCGGCAACCATGGAGGCCGCTCCTGTCCCGGTCCCCATGTCCAGCACAGAGGCCCCCGCCGGTATTGGAACTCTGTCCAGATGGTCGGCCAGAAACTCTCCCGTGAAAAAGATCTTCGGGTTGAACACTCGAGGCAGGACGAGAATCGGCCTGCCTGCAATGGTCTCCAAGACGATCCGATTCAGGCGCCGCTTTCGAAAAAGTTCGAACTGCAACAAGACGAAAAGGCGCCAGAACCTTCTTGCCCACTTCTTGTCATTTGGCCGATTCATGAGACGCACTTCCGACCACCAGCAGGAATTGAGCCGGTTCCCGACGTCTCAAGAGCCATGCCTTCCACGGCTTGAGAGTCCAGCGCCAGCCGTAGAAGGGCTGGATCCGGCTCCACTTCAGCGCCAGGCCGGTCTCCAGTTCTTTTAAACCATCATAGGTGAGGTAGTTTCGGCTGGGAAGGGAGTTGGAAGGGAATCCGTAGGTCTTCTCGAAATAGAGTTCCCGTTCGCGCACCATCCGCTCTCCACTGGAGCCATCGTTGTAGACCGGAGTATCCATGATGACCACCTTCCCTCCTGGAACCAAGAGACGAAGCGCCTCCCGAAGTGTGGCCTCATAGCAGGTCGAATAATGGAAAGAGGCATTGAAGATGCAGAGGTCAAACTGTTTGGACTGGAAGGGAACGTGCTCGAACTCGGCTTGAACCGGCGTGAATGGGGCATCGTAGTAAACATGGCTCCCCAGTCCGTCTTCGGCGTTGGTCAGAAGATCCACGGCAACCACCTGGTGCCCCTGCTTCGAGAGTCGGTAAGATAACCATCCATTTCCCGCTCCCAGGTCGAGTATCCTGCTGGAGTGCCGCCGCTTGCCCTGGCTGACGGGGAGGACACGAGCCAAGAGAGTCCGGTAGCTGACGGCACGGATTCGCCAGTTTCTCTGGAACCGCCCCGAAAGGTCCTGATAAGGGAGCGCGCGGTAGTAGCCCGGGTCTCTGGCTCCCCGTCCTTCCGCCTGGCGGATCACCTGGTATTCGCGCATGAACTGTTGGAGCGACTTCAGCCGCTCCGGCGAGAGAAAACGCCAAACTCCGCCAGTGCACGGATAGACCCTTCCACAAGAGGGGCACCTTTTGCGACCGGGTTCATTTCCGTCCAAGCTCCTGCCGCAGTGGGGACAACTCCACATCCAGTGGTCGGTGACGCTTGCCTGACTCATTTTGATCGGGATCGGCCTGAGGGGGCATCGGGAGACCCAACCAAGGCGCGCCTTGGCTCGCCCGTTTGCAGGAAATCTTCCACGGCGTTCAGGAGCAGATCGATGTGGCGGGTGTCATTAAAGAAGTGGCAGGAGACTCTCAATCCCCCCACATTTGACGTATAACGGAGCGAAATCAGGATGTTTCGGTCGAGCAGATACTCTTGCAAGGCGAGTTCTCTGGCCCTCTCTTCCAGGCCGAAGGTGACGATCCCCGATCGGCATTGGGGATCCAGCGGCGTGACCATCGAAACGGACAGATCTTTCAAGCCTCGAATCAAGTGATCCGTCAGGTTTCGAATCCGGGATTCAATCTCCGCGGTTCCCAACTCGTTTATGAGGTGCAGCGAGGCGGCCAATCCCACTGCACCCGGGTAATTTCCGGTTCCACCATTCTCAAAGAGCCGGGCGCCCTCCGTGAAGGAGATCGGCGTCAAGGGGGAAGCGGACGGGTTTTGAAAATGGGCCGACCACCCGCCTGATGGAGGGTCCAGAGCGAGATAGCCGGAGAGAGGAGATTTGAGCCGATCCCGAAGGGACCTCCGGATGAAGAGCAACCCAGTGCCAAAGGGGGAGTTGAGCCACTTGTGTCCGCCACAGCTCACAATGTCGACCGGCGTTTGTCGCGTGTCAAGCGGGAAAGCGCCCAGTTGCTGGACTGCGTCGACCACCAGGAGAACGCCGCGCCCACGGCACAGTTGCGCCAGGCCATCCAGGTCGATGCGAAAGCCGTTACACCACTGCACCGAACTGACCACTACTGCCCGCGTTCGCGCGTCCATCCTCTTCTCAAAATCAGAGGGGAGCAACTCCCCGTTTCGATGGCCCACCAGGCGGATTTCCGGACGGATTCCGTCCCCGGGCTGGCGCCATGGGAGGGGCACCTGAATGAACTCCAGATCTGAAATCAGGATGTTGTCCCCGCTTTCCATGGGCAAGGCCCGGGCCACGATCGACAGCCCATGTGTCGTGCTCTCGACCAGGGCAACTTCATCCGGAAGGGCCGCAATCAGCCTGGCGGCTTCGAGACGGGCAGCCTCCATCGAGGAGTCCAGGGCCAGGTGGTGAAGCGTGGCGGAACGCGACGGGCAGAGCATGACCTCTTGCAGGAAGTCTGAAACAGCCGTGACTGCCCGGCGGGGCGCCAGGCTGACACAGGCTGCGTCCAGGAAAACCTTCCTCTCCAGGGCAGGGAACTGGCCGCCGACATTCTCGATGGATATTTTCATTCTAATGATTCTCGCAGCGCCGATCCCAACCGCTCGCGGCCCGACGCGGGCCTCTCTCGACACAAGTTACCCCTATGCCGCCCCTTCAGGGCTTCTTTGTCTCGAGCAGCTCACCACCCAGGGCGTTGCCCTGGGCTGACCTATGCTGCCCCGTTGGGGCAGGGGGCAAATCCGGGTAAAGGCCGCAATCTCTCATGATGCCACAAGTAAGGGGGAGCCAGTTCCCTCCCGGGAAAGCGGGTCGACCTCGCCCACTCCGAGTGCGGGGACACTGGAATCGAAGGGGAGAGGAGCTGTCAGGAGCTTTCCGCGATCCTAAAGCCGTCGTTGGCCGTCACAACTTCATTTCCTACCCGGTCCCGGATCTCGACTTCGACCCGATACTCACCCGCCTCCAACCCTTTGAGAGAGATGCCTTTGATCAGGGCGATGCGCTTTTCCGAATAGATATGCAGCGATCGGTTGCTTTCGTCCACCAGCTCGAGCACCGTCTTCCCGTTCTGCCGGACTCTGTAAGTCACGTCGAGATCGGGTTGGAGCGAACTCTGGTCGAGCGCGGCGTTGTAGAGCTGCAGGTAAAGGCCCAGCGCCCCGTCGCGGGGAAAGGTCTTGTCCGTTGCCGGACGGACCTTGACGTCGCCCAGGACAAACATCTGGCGAGTCGCGGGCACCGAGCCAAGTTGCTCGATAAAATCCGCCAGAACCAGAGAACTCAGCGCCATCTGCCCACTCGGGAAGCGAGGGGGGGCCAGACCGCGGTCTACGACTCCCATGTTCCCGCCTCCAATGTCTTTGGCCACCAGGCTCACCTTATGGCGCATCCCGGCATCCAGTACAAGGAGCTTTTGATAGAGGGTCTTTCCTTTCAAACCCCGCTCCAGGTCTTGGGGCTGAAAAGAGGTGACCAGGTCGTCTTCAAACTCGGTCACCACCTTGTTGGTCAGGCTGCTGACGATCCCATAGACAGCGATCTTCGCCCTTTGCACTCCATTCTCGAGCTCGAAGGTCAGATTCTTGTTCTGGAACTCGAGCGTCACCGGGACCAGGACCTGCCTGTCGTTCAGTCTGAAATAGTCCTGGCGGACGGTAAAGGGGAAATCCTGGTAACGAATCTTAATCTGGACCGCTTCGCGCAGATCCCTGTATTTCAGGGTCGCCGGTGCCCGAACCTTGGCGAAAGTCTCATAGCGGGCAAAAATGGAATCTTTGGCCCGGTGTTGCATCAACGGATAGATCTCTCGATTGGCACCACTCATTCTCAACTGCATGCGCTGAAACTTGGTGGCGAGACCGATCTGTTCAGCTTTGGTCATCCCCATACCGGGTGCGTTCAAAAGGGCATCCTTCTCGTCGGCGGTCAGGGCCAGACGATAATCCCCCGTCCAGGTCTTATCGACGAACTCCAACTCGACGTCGTCTCCCAGGTCGTTGATGTGGCGATAGCGCCACACCTCGAAAGGATAGGTAGCGGTGGCGCCGCCTCCTTCGTAAATGGGCCGGTCGTAGCCGCCGCCCGAAGGATGGCGCTCGATTTCCGCGGGTGGGCCCTGGATGATGTAAACCCGACCGCGATCCGTCATCCATCCGGCAAAACCGCTGCCGAAGTGGTCGTTGGCATAAACGATTCGCCGGTAGTGCTCTTCCTTGAACTCGTTCAGCGTCGTCCTGGGATCGGGGTCGCGCCTGGACCAGAATTGTTCAATAAACTGCTCTTTCTCCTCAGTCGTCGTCAATTTCCGGAAGATGTTTTTTTCTTCATCCGTGATGATGTACTTGACGTCTTCTTCGAGCCACTTCTGAAAATAGTCACCCTGTTCCTCTTGTCGGGTAGAGGCCTGCTTCCGGTCGCTTTTCTTCTTCCCCTTCTCAGTGGCCGTCTCCCTTGCCGCCGCTTGCAACGGGCCACTACCCAAGAGGAAAACGCTCAAGAACAGGGTGACGGCATAAACATTCTTCATGACATTCAGCTTAACCTCCGGGAAAGGACACCAAAGAGGCCCATCGCGTCCATCACCTTTTCGCGCCATCGCAGACCGCCGCTTTCCGTTGGTGCAACGCTTCCGGGCAGGGGGCCTTCCTCAAGCGACTTCAGTTGTCGACTGATTCAGTATACTCCGAGCCCGGAGAGCCGTGCGGGAAGAATGCGAGTTACGATCCCCTCAATTGTTTTTTCTGGACTCTTACGGGCTCCAGGGTTCAAAATATTCGGCGAAAAGGGAAGTGGGGTCTTTGACTCGAGACGGCCTCCAATTGGCGACTCCTCTGGTTTTGGGCACCGTTCACGGACGAAAAGAGAGCCTTCAATTTTCTGGACGGGTATCCATTTATTTGGATGATCGACTTTGCATAAACTCGTGGAAAATGCATAGTGACGGTTGCAAGTGGCTATGTGGAAAATACTTAGGCCAGGTGGGTGTTTGTATGGAACACAAATTGCTGCTCCGTGAGTGGTCGTATTAGTTTGCAGATATTGCTGAGGAGAGTTGTCTGCTCCAAGCAGTTCCAGCTTCAAGAGTATGCAAAGGATCATTTTGAAGGAGGAGGATAGAATGAAGGGGACGTTGAGCAAAGGATTGTTTCTGCTACTGGCCTTGGTGGTGGCGGTAAGCTGTCCGTCCTACCTGGGTGCCCAGGCCGTTTACGGGACGATTATCGGAACTGTGAGTGACGAGACCGGGGGCGTGCTCCCGGGCGCTGAAGTCACTATTACGAATGTCGGGCAAGGCACCGCCTGGACCCTCACCACGGACTCAGCGGGCAACTTCCGAAAGGAGCGACTGGTTCCGGGAAGCGAATATACCGTCAAGGTGTCGCTGCCTGGATTCAAGACCTACACTCAGGAAAACGTCACCGTCAACACGGATGCGGTTGTCGATCTGAAGATCACTCTGCCTCTCGGTGAAATCACGGAGCAGGTCACCGTAACCGGAGCAACCACGGCGCTGATGAAGACGGAGAAGACGGATGTGGCAGTCGCCTTCACGGAGAGGGAACTGGAAGAGCTGCCGATATTCCAACGCAACTTCACCCAGTTTCTGCTTCTCTCTCCCGGCACCCAGAGTCTGGCCTGGCAACACGCTTCCAGTGAGAACCCCCAGGGCAGCAAGCAGATCATGGTCAACGGCCAGCACTTCAGCGGCACAGGTTTCCAGTTGGATGGGACCAGCAACCGGGATCCGATTCTGGGCATCATTGTCATCAACCCCACTCTGGAAGGAGTCACCGAAGCCAAGGTCACAACCCAGAACTACGACGCGGAGTTCGGCCAGGCCACGGCCGGAGTGGTGACCGCCCAGACCAAGTCGGGAACCAACACTTTCCATGGCAGCGCGTTCATATTCCGGCGCAATGACGATCTGATGGCTCGAAATCCCTTTTCTCAGAGCAACCCTCTGAGTGCCGACGAGCCGAACAAATTCATTCCCGACACCTTGTGGGACCAGTTCGGGGGGTCCATTGGCGGCCCCATTGTCAAGGACAAGGCCTTTTTCTTCTTCGACTATCAGGGGACGCGGCGCAAGAACGGCGGCTCGGTGTTGACCACGGTGCCCACGCTGGCGGCCCGGGACGGCGATTTGAGCGAATATATCGCCGCCACCGGAAGGCCCATTTTTGACCCCTTGACCGGAGATGCGACAACGGGCGCCGGTCGCCAGGAGTTTGCGGGTGGAGTCATTCCCACCAATCGACTCTCTCCCCAGGCGTTGAACCTGATTCGCCAACTGCCTCTTCCCAACCTGCCGGGAATTGAAAACAACTTCTCGACGGGGGGGATTGAGGCCTTTGACGATGACGCCTTCAATGTGCGCGGGGACTGGGCCTATACGGATAACCTTCACATCTTTGGACGCTACAGCTTTGCCGATTTCGACCGTAAGGGACCCGGCGCCTTCGGTGAGGTGCTGGGGGGGCCCGCCTTCGACAATATCTTCTTTGCCGGTGCCTCCAGTGTCCGCAATCAGAGTGTGGCGGCCGGTTTCGACCATGTGCTCAGCCCCACTCTTCTGACCGACTTCCGGTTCGGATTCTTCCGTTACTTTGTTCAGGTCCTTCCGGGAGGTGTGGGCACAACTCCCGCCGCTGATGCGGGGATCCCCAACCTGAACAGTGTCCCGGGTTTGAATCAGGATCCGATCTTCACTTCGGGGATGCCTTTTTTCGATATTCAGGGCACGGGCGGATTTCGGCTGGGCTACTCGCTGGGCGCCAACCAGTGCAACTGCCCGCTGACGGAATCCGAACAGCAATGGCAGGTGGTCAACAACTGGATCATGAGCCGCGGAGAACACACCTATAAGTTCGGGGCCGACATCCGCTGGGCCCAGAACCTGAGGGTTCCCAGCGACAGCCACCGGGCCGGCGAACTGTTCTTCAAACCTGAACGGACCCAGGGCGACGTCGGTGGCGGTCTCGGCATCGCCTCCTTTCTGGTTGGGGACGTCTCGTCTTTCGGCCGTTTTGTGAGTGAAACCACCGATGCCAAGGAGCGCCAGAAGCGGTGGTTCTTCTACGGCCAGGACACCTGGAAAGTGAACCCCAAGCTGACCGTCAACTATGGACTGCGCTGGGAGATCTACTTTCCCGAAAAAGTGACCCAGGACGGCAGCGGCGGCAACTTCGACCCGGCTACGGGCAACATCGAAGTGCTCGGAATCGGGGGGATCAGCCGGGATGGCAACATCAAGAACCGGTTCACCAACATCGCGCCGCGGCTGGGTGTCACCTATCAACTGAGTCCCAAGACGGTGTTGCGGATGGGGTACGGCAGGAGTTATGACCTGGGAGTCTTTGGGTCCACCTTCGGCCATGCCGTGACCCAGAATCTACCGGTGCTGGCCCAGCAGAACCTGAACCCGGCGGCCAATTTCGAGAGCGTCTTCAATCTTGCGGATGGACCGGAGACACCGCCCTTCCCCTCGCCGGACCGAACGGGTCTCCTGAAAGCGCCCGACGGCGTGGCCCTGTTTGTCCGGCCGCGCAAGACCCGAATCCCCACTCTCGATGCCTGGAACATCACGCTGCAGCATGAAATGCGGGGGGATATGGCATGGGAGGTTGCCTACGTCGGCAACAAGGGCACCCACGTCTTCGCCGGCGACGGTCCCGACTACAACTTCAACCAGCCTATTATCGACGGTTTTACCGACGGGATTTCCAGCAATGACCGAAAGCCCTTCTTTGCCGGCCCGATCAGGGGGTTTGGCGGTCCCTTCGGCCTGAGCCAGGGGTTTCGCTATTTTGGCAACGACGCCTCCAACAACTACAATGCCCTGCAGGCCAAGTTCGACAAGCGCTTCTCCAGCGGCTGGACTCTTCTGGCCCACTACACTTTGGCTCGGTCGTACAACTACGATGGCAGCTACTACATCTGGAGTGCGCCGCTGGCCTATGGACCGGCCAACACCGACCGGAAAAGCGTCCTGGTGCTGAACAGTCTGGTGGAGTTGCCGTTTGGGAGAGGCAAGCGCTTTGGGTCTGATGTCTCCAGAGGTCTGGATGCCCTGATTGGAGGCTGGCAGGTGAATTTCACCACCAACTGGAGCAGCGGTCTGCCCTTTTCAGCCACCAACCGGGACTGCGGCATTTTGCGCGACACCGGGCCCTGTCGTCCCGACCGGGTCGGAGATCCCGGCATCGATGGCAACAGGAACCTCTGGTTTGCGGTGGGTGCCGGCCCCAATGCTCCCTGGCAAATCCCCCAACCGGGCACCTTTGGCACGGAGGAGCGCAACGATCTGCGCGGACCCGGCTTTTTCAACACCGACTTTTCCATCTTCAAGAACGTCAAGATGCCCTGGTTCAGTGGAGAAGAGGCCACCTGGCAGTTCCGTGCCGAGTTCTTCAACCTCTTTAACCACGTCAACCTGGGCCGACCCGGCGGGGGACGCTTCAACGGCGGCGCTTGCGTGAACTGCAACCCGGCCGAGGATGGCCGCATCACGGGACTACCCCAGGGCGCTTCGGTGCGGCAGATCCAACTGGCGCTTCGCTTCCAGTTCTAGGCGGCGGGCCGCTATAATGCTTGTCTTACGAATGGCTCGTTTGACAAGCGTCCTGTTGACAACTTTTCTGGCATGCCGGCTGCTGGGAGCACCCGGCATACAGGATTCCGCTCCTTCCCCTTCCCTCCAGCAGCAACTGGGGCAAATCGATGCCCTGGTGCAACAGAACCAGCTGGAGGAGTCGCTTAACCGTCTGCAGACGCTGCGCCGGCAACATCCCAACAATGCGGCCATCCTGGCCCGCTTGGGCACCATCTATTTTCAGAAGCAGGACTACTTCAAAGCTTTGGCTCCCCTGCGCGACGTCCTCCGGCTGGAACCCGATCACAAGCAAGCGACCCAATACCTGGGAAGCAGTCTCTACTCTCTGGGCAAGCTGCAAGAGGCCACCCCCTACCTGGAGAAGGCGCTGGCCTGGTTTCCAGACAACGTCAACTTCCTCAACATCCTGGGTCTCTGTTACGTGCAGACGGGAGAGCCGGACAAGGCTCGTCTCATCTTCAGCCGCATCTTCGACATTCCAGCCGACTCGCCTCAGGCGCACTTTGTCGCCGGCGTGATGCTCCGCCAGCAGGACATCTGGGGGCATGCGGAGAAAGAGCTCCGACGCTCGCTGCAGCTGAACCCGGACATGCCGATGGCCCATCTTTACCTGGGTGAAATCCTCTTCTCCCAGCGACGAATGAAAGAAGCTCTGGCCGAGTTTCAAGAGGAAATCACCCGTAACCCGGGGATGTGGATGGCCTACTATCGGAGTGGCGAGGTGCTCTTCGAAACGGGTCAGAGCGACGAGGCCATTCCTTACCTGCAACGGGCGGTCTGGCTGAACAAGTTCTTCGCAGGTCCCTACCTTCTCATGGGGCGGATCCATCTCAGGGCGCGACGGTTCGACCTGGCCCTGGACAACCTCCAACGGGCCGCGGCACTGGACTACACCAACGCGAATGCCCATTACCTGTTGGGTCGGGCCCTCTCCCGGGCCGGCAGGAAGGACGAGGCTGAAAAGGAGTTCTCCCTTTCCAAACAGTTCCGCCGCTAGCCGGGAGTTGATTCCTGCCAGCAGAACCAGCCTTCAAATGCCCCCGGGGACGGGCCGCAAGGGCCGGAGAGCAGTGGGTTTGACTTGACGGTTTTGGATTCATCCTCGCGGCGCAGGGAGGCCAGAGTGCACCCGATGCCGCTGCATGGCGGCTTTCTGGTGGGTCAGGATGCGAAGGTCGCCTCGGGGTTGAGCCGTGCACAGGAGGATGAAGCGCGCCTTTCGATCGGCGCCAAAGTAACGCAGCGCCTGGGACTGGTCGAATTCGCCTTGCAAGACCTTTCCAGCGCAGCTCAGACACCAGCCCTGCAGACAGGTGTGCGGCAGCTCGAACCCCGCTCGAGCCGCCGCATCCCATATCGTCTCGTTTGCCGCGACCTGAATTCGCACAACCTTCTCGTCCGGCGTAATCAGTTCGACGGCATACCGTGTGTCCACAATTCTCGGGGCAATCAGGGATTGTAGAATCCGGCGTTTTTGCTGTAGGGCGCCTCTCCCGGCGCTCCTCGCCGAAAGTGGCCGGAAGGCCTGGAGACATTGTCCCGCTCCATGCTCAGGAGCTCAATAAACCAGGCTTCATGCTCGATCTCCTCCTGCAGGATTCGTGAGGCCATGTCATAGGTGCGTGGGTCTTTTCCCAAGGTCAGGTCGCAAACCTCATTCCAGGTGCGAACCGCACACCGTTCCGCTTCCAGCAGGACCGTCAAGATCTCCACTGGGGTGGGATCATCGGGCAGGTAGGCATCCGGGCAGCCGGCCCGGTCCGCAAAGTCGCGAATGTCACGCGGGATCTGTCCACCCAGTTCATAGATTCGCGGTGTAATCAACTCGAAGTGGGAGCGATCCTCCAAGCGGGCATCTTCACAAATCTCCTTGTAGTCCTCCTTGCCGGCCAGATGCATTCGCAGGATGGTGTAATAGTAGTAGGTTGTGAACTCGGCGCCGGCTGCGTCGATCAGCTTTTCCACCAGCTCTTCGACATTAACGCCACGCGATCGGATCTGCTCTACGCCCACGCGCTGTGTGAGGTCCCCTCGTGGCACCTTTCCAGTGGCGTGCGGCTTCTGTCCGTCTGTCATTTCTTACCTCCTTTTCGAAAATCGTTATGGATACTTCCAAAGCGCATTATTCACAAACCGGACGGCGGCGGCAACTACTCCGTTTGAAAAGATGCGAGCCCGCCGTCTTCATCCGCGCGAACCTTTTCCGAGCGGCTCAGACGCGCCTCCTCGACTACCGTCCACCCGGTCTGCCCCGGCTTTTCAATGCTGGCAAGCTAACGCTGCCAGACCGGCGCTGCAGTTGGCGGCTCACGGAAATCAGCTGCTTACAACTGAACCGAAGCGTCAGCGCCCGGCCCAATCCGGATGGCCACTCACTGACGT
>JBHHYX010000004.1:0-36800 GCA_046757765.1 Acidobacteriota bacterium
AGGCCCGTGGGATTCCCTTGTCCTACGCTAAACACGTACCCGTGTCGCCTTCTTATCGGTTCATTCCGGCCCAGTCCTGAGTACCCCGGATGCGCGGCTAATTGGAGTGTCAAAACACCTGGGCCGAAAAATCACGTGACGGGTACGGCCGAAAGAGTATCCGGGTCTTCGGCTCCTTCCTTGCTCTGCTGGCACAGCGGAAGCGTGATGGTGAATCTGGCACCCTTGCCGGGCGAACTTTGAGCTTGGATCCGACCTCCGTGGTATTCCACGATCTTTCGACAGACGGCCAACCCGATCCCCGTCCCTTCATATTCGCCACGGCCATGCAACCTCTGGAAAGGATCAAAGATTCGTTCGGCATACTTTGAATCGAAGCCAATGCCGTTATCTTCGACAAAGATCTGGCACCAACCACCGTTCGTCCCGTTCCCCTCAGCCGCGTTGTTGAGCCTTTCGGCGCCGCTTCGGATCACGGCTGCTTCACCCGGAGGCTGAAATTTCAAGGCGTTGGAAATGAGATTCTGGAAAAGCTGTCGCATCTGAGTGGGGTCGGCCTCGAGAGTGGGCAGTTCACCGATTTCAACTTGTGCCTTGGCCTTCTGGATCCGGATCTCCAGATCATCCAATACCCCACCTACCACTTCTTTCAGGTGCACTCTCACAAAAGGCCGCCGCCCTCGTTGAATCCGGGACAGAACCAACAGGTCGTGAATCAGATCCTTCATTCGGCCCGCAGCCCGCCGCATTCGACGCAAGTAGTCCTTTCCTTCCTCTGCCAGCACCTCGTGGTACTCTTCATACAGGAAATCTCCAAAGGTCAGGACTTTACGCAGCGGCTCCTGCAGATCGTGTGAAGCCACATAGGCGAATCGTTCCAGTTCTGAGTTGCTTCGCCGCAGTTCGTCAGCGGAGGCTTGCATCGCTTCCCGGGCACGTTTGTATTCGGTGATGTCCCGCCAGGTGCAGCGGGCGGCCACGGCATCGCCCCGGTCATTCTTGATCGGGGTCGCCTCCAGGCGCACCGGAATTCGCACTCCGTCCGCCCGCACAAGGACCCGTTCCACTCCTTCCACCTTCCCTCGTCTCCGGAACTCAGCGGAGAGCTCGATGGCTGACTTTCTCCATTCGGGGGAATAGAAGTCCAGTATGCGGCGTTCGATCACTTCGGCCCGGCTGTACCCCAAGAGGCGCTGCATCGTCTCGTTGCATTCCAGAATCTTTTCGCCCTTCAGCTCCACTATGGCCATCATATCGGGCGCGTTGTCGAAGAGGTCCCGATAACGTTCCTCAGCCTGCGCCAATTCAGCGGTCCGTTCCCGCACCCTCTGGTCCAATTCGTCATGCGCCCGCTGGAGAGCTTTCTCGGTCACTCGCCGCACGGCAACTTCCTGTTTCAGGAGATCGTTTCTCCGGGACAGTTCAACACTATGGCGGCGGAGTTTGTCGTAGGCTTCACGCAGTTCTGTCTGGCTTTGCTGCAAGGAGGAACGCATAGAATTGAAGAGACGGGTCAGCTGCCCAACCTCGTCCTCTTCCAGCACAGGCAAATCCCGATCCAGATGATTGGCTACCAGGTCCTGAGTGGCTTTGGAGAGAGTGAGAAGGGGAGAGGACAGCTGCTCAGCCTGGTGGTTTGCCACCACTAGAGCGACGAACACCATGGTGAAGAGGAGTCCCAAAGACAACCCGGCGGTTGCCCTGTTCATGGCGACGATGTGACTCGAGGCGGCACGCGTTCGGGAGACGGCCTGAAAGGAAAACGCCCCCAACAAAGAGGTGACTTCATTGGCGAGCGGAACCGTCTTGTTGGCGATCAGAGACTGTGCCCGGTTCCAGTTCGCGCCTTCCCGAGTGGCAATGACTTCCTGTGAGAGATCTCTATAGATACGAAACTGGTTTCTGGCCCAGGTCAAGGCCTCTTTCTCGTCCCCTCTCAGGCTGGCGCTTTGGCTCAAGATGGAGTCGATTTGCTTCTCGGCCGACCCCAGGGTGTCCCGGAACCGGGCGCTCTCTACGGACTTGCCGTTGGAAACAAACTCCCCCAACAGCCGTAACGAGAGTGTCATAGCATGGCGGAAGTCGGCTGCTTCCAGCAACAGCTTCGTACGCCGGCTCGAGTCTTGGGCCTTTTCGATTTCAATCAGGGCCGTGACCGCCTCAATGATGCCCACTGCAACCGGTTCAACATCTCTTTGCAGCAACATCTTCGCCGGCTCGTTGCCGGGTGTATGGGCGATGTCCTGCACCCACCACTGCGACTCCTCCAGATCATTCAGCAGCCGGTTGAGGTTCTGTAGAGCCTCCTTTTCCAGCCCCTTCTCTGCTGCGGCAAGGCTTTGCAGCCGGGCGAGTTTCGGCCGGATCTCTTCCCTCCAGGCTCGCTCTCTCTCTTTTAGAAAGGAGGGGTTGCCCAGAACCACCCACGCGCGCAACGCGCCCAGCGATTGCCGAACGCCCGCCAGTACACCTGAAGAAGCCTCGGCGATGGGGCCGTACTCAGTGGCCAGGTCCAGGGCAGTCGAGCCCAGGTAACTCGCCGAAGCGACCGAAATCAACAGAAGTCCCCCACCTACCGCCGCGATGCTGAGGTGGGAGCGCAGGAGTTTGCCCTGGAGTCGAGGGCTCCTGAACTGCTCCAGCCAGCGATTGAAGTAGTCTGAAACAACGCTCCCGCGGTTCTTCACGCCCTACCTCTTCGAGTACAACCAGTCTTGACGGGCCGCCGCCCATTTCTGCAGTTCCACCAGTTGAGCTTCCAGCAGACCGGCGCGCTGGTACACATGGGACGGGAATCTACGCCCTGGAAAATAGCGTTCATTCGGCATCTCGGTCGCAGGGGCGACCGAGTGGAAGAAAGAAAGCTCTGAAACCAGCAGGGTGGACACATCGTATACATCGCTGGGGACAACATTTTCGAGGTGCACTGCCCGCGTGTGGATCTCCAGCATGGGAATACCGGCGGCCTGGGCCAGGTCCTGGACGCGAGAAAGGCAGCTCAACAGGCATTGGTACACATCAACCGGCGTCTTGCCCCTCTCTAACCGAGGCACTCGGGGAATCCGGACCGCCTGAGGGAATCTGGAAAGAAGCCGTGCCGCGTAGCCCACTGCCAGGGTGACTTCCTCAAACACATCAGCGGGGCCCAGTCTTCGGTCCAGCATCAGGTCCAACTGCCTGCCCAGCTGGACGATCTCTCCGAACAGGTCGACAGAATCACATTCAGGACCGGACTGCCGTGGGCCGGGTCTGGGGAGGATGCCGAGATTGGCCTGGACATGTAGAAGGCGGGCCAAAACCGTGTCCAGCACTGTTGACACAAGGCCAAGATCGATGCCAGTCGTCTGCTTTTCTGGAGCCGAGATCCTCTCTCCCGTCAGTTCGAAGTCGAGCTGGCTGGCTTTTTGGAACAGGGTCAGAGCCTGAGAATAGATTTCTCTCGGCACGGCGTTCCGGACCTCAAGAATTGGCGGGGAGCTCTTCGGTCTTCCCATCTCAAACCGAATTCGCTCGATCTCATCTCGAAGCCCGCAGATGCGCTCGCCTGCGTCCTTCGAGTCAAGCTTTTCGCGCTGGCCTTGCCGCGGCTCCGCTTTCCCCGGTGTCTGGACCGCCGCCGTGGAGACGGCAGTCACCGCCGCACTCAGAACGACCAGGGCAAGAGCACGGATGGGTTGAAGCAGATGCATGACCATCTCCTCTTCTCTATATCGGACACTTCGCGAAGAGGCGTGATCCAACGCCTCCTCAGGGCCAGCGTGGGTTTCGGAAAGGGCCCGCTTGAGAAGGACCACCTCGACGCCGTGGACACGCCTTCAGAAGCCGGATCAAGATCGAACGATGGCGGCAGCAGGCGGCAAAAGACTGCCAACCGAAAGACCTGGCCGTCCGTTTGTCGTGACCGATCACAAAGCAGGGTTCTTTGGAATCAACCTGGCTCTCCTCTGAGCTTGAAACCCAGTGGCGCGACCGGGATGTGTCACATCACACAGAGCCGCCCGGAGATGAACCTCAGGGCCGGAGATTGAGGCGCCCGCCGGAACACTCTCCTGCTCGCTCCGACCCATCGTATCGGCTACTTGGAGAGGGGCCTTTAGGAATCGGTTGACTGATCTGGAGGTCATGCAGGGCACGGTAAAGGAGAACCAGGTTGTGCGTTAACTCTTACGAGGGCAATAGTGATGAAGAGTCGGCAACCCCCGGCCTGCCTGTCGGAAGCTCCACCTTGTCGGCCCTCGGAGGCCTGTGGGTGGGTGAGATTGGGGGCGGGGAGTCAACACTCCAAAGTGAAGATCATTTCAGGGAACCTGGAACTCAAAACGCATCACGCTTGGGTCCGCTTGACGACTTGGCACTTCCATTCTGCTATACTCCCCCCGAAGAACGGCGCTGCATCTGACTGGCAACAAACGAGAAAATGGAGTCTGACGCGATGTCCTCGGTAGGGAATTATCCGGTCGATGGGCGGTAAGGTCAGAGGCCAGGAAGGCCGAGGGTAGAATGGTGGAACCGGAGTCGTCACCGCGCGCGCCGTTCCAATTGATCCTCTTCTGCACGGCCCCGGCTTTCATACGCCCAGCGGTCGTGGCCGGCATCGACGCCCTCATGGTGGACTGGGAGTACCGGGGCAAGGAGTGGCGGCAGCGCTTTGCCGACACCCAGATCAACCGCGACACGGTGGACGACCTGCAGAGGGTCCGGCAATCCACCGAAGCCCTCATCATCTGCCGCGTCAACCGGGTGGGGGAAGGGACGGCAGCGGAGATCGAGGATGCCATCGAGGCGGGAGCCAACGAGATTCTGCTTCCCATGGTGAGAAGGGCCTCCGAGGTGGAACGGGTCTTGGAGATGGTGGGGGATCGGATCGGTGTGGGAATTCTAGTGGAGACCGTGGAGGCGGTGGAGCGGGTCCAGGAGCTGGCAAGGCTGGAATTGAGCCGGGTCTACGTGGGCCTGAACGATCTGGCCATCGAACGCGATTCGGCCCACATTTTCGAGGCCATGGTGGACGGTACGCTGGAGAGATTGCGTCCGTTTTTCAGGGTTCCTTTTGGCTTCGGGGGGTTGACGCTTCCCGACCGGGGAAGCCCCATCCCGTGCCGGTTACTGATCGCCGAAATGGCCCGCCTGGACTGCCGGTTCAGTTTCCTGAGACGCTCCTTCTGGGCCGACATTCGGGGTAGGGATATGGCGGTGGAGATCCCGCGGTTGCGCAAGGCCTTGGAAGAGGCCTTCGCCAGCCCCGGGGAAGGTCTGAAGCGCCTCCACGACGAGTTACGGGAGCGGCTCGAGCGAGCCGAATTCAGGTGGAGAATGGGGCCGTGAAGGCGGTGCTGATGTATCCTCCTTCTCCTTGCCATCTGGCGGAACTGCGGCAGGCGGCTCCGAGCATCCAGTTTCATGTGGCGGCCGATGAGGAATCGGCCCGCAAACTGGTGCGCGATGCGGAGATCATCCTCGGCAACCGTTATTTCCTCCAGTCCCTGCCCGGGGCACGCAAGCTGCGGTGGTTCCAGTCCAACTCCTCGGGAATGGACCTGATCCTGCGGGGGCGAAGATACCTGGATCGGCTGGTCGTGACCAGTGCCAAGGGCGTCTACGACGACGAGATCGCCGAGCATGCGGTGGCTCTGCTGCTGGCTCTCACCCGCCAGATCCCCAGGTTCGTGCATCAGCAAGCGGAGCGGAACTGGAAACGGACCCGCCTGGAGCGTTTGTCCGATGCCGGCGCCCTCATCCTGGGGTGGGGCGGCGTCGGCCGGGCGGTGGCAAGCCGCCTGGTGGCCTTCGGTGTGAAGGTCTGGGTGGCCCGCCGCAGTCCCCTACCAGAGTCCACAGCCATCAAGGGTGTTCGGACGACCGGGGCGGGGAAGTGGCGAGAGTTCCTGCCGCGGGTGCGGGTCCTGGTCCTTGCCTTGCCCTTGACAGGGGAGACACGGGCCGTAGTCGGTGAGAAGGAACTGGGACGGCTGCCTCGCGGTGCACTACTGGTCAACGTGGGCCGCGGTGAGACCATTGATGAGGCGGCTCTGATCCGCTATCTTGGGAGCGGCCACTTGGCGGGTGCGGCCTTGGACGTCTGTAAGCGCGAGCCCCTGCGGGAAGATGATCCCCTGTGGAGGGCACCCAACGTCCTGATCACCCCTCACGTGGCGAGAAGCTGGGAAGAGCCGCCTTACCGCTGGGAGAGTCTGTTCGTGGAGAATGTCCGACGCTTCTCAGCCGGGGAGCCTCTGCTCAATGTGGTCGACTTGGACCGGGGGTATTGACGCGCCGGACCCCGTGGAGCAACCCATGGAACACACAGCCGGCCGGACCGAATCTGGTCACGCCGTTGGCTCGGGTGAGCCGCAACTGAGCGTGGTGGCGCCCGTCTACTGCAACCAACGGACGCTGCGCTCCCTCCACCAGCGCTTGAAGGAGGTGCTGGCACAGGCAGGCGGCTACGAGATGATTTTCGTTGACGACGCCTCTCCCGACCATTCCCTGGCCGTGCTGGAGGAATTGAGTCGAGAGGATCGATGCGTCCGGATCGCCAGGCTGGGGCGCCATCGAGGCCAGAACCGGGCCCTGCTGGAAGGGCTCAGCAAGGTCCGGGGGCGGCGCATCGTGACCCTGGACGCCGACCTCCAGGACCCTCCGGAGGCGATTCCCTGGTTGCTGGAGGGACTGGAGAAGGGAGTGGAGGTGGTGTTCGCAGGACGCCGCGGGAGGTACGAGAGCCGGACCCGGCTACTCTGGTCCCGGCTTTTCAAGACCGCCTTTCATTTCGCCTCAGGCCGGCGTATCCCCATCGATGCGGGATTGTTCATGGCCATGAGCGAGCAGGCCTCTCACTTCATCCTGGACCGGGCCGGTCACTCCTCCTATCTCCTCGAGATCCTGGCTCGGTATCCCGGGACTATGGTTTCTGTGCCCGTAGTGCGCAACGCCAACCCCTACGGTGAATCCTCCTTTAGTTTTAGCAAGCGGCTCGTTCTGGGGATTGGGGCCCTGGTGAACCTGCTGGTCCGCTCGCCAAGCGGGAGGAAGGTGACGAAAGAGCCATGGACACGGCGAGAGGTGAAGTCTCCGCCCCAGGAATTCGAGACCCGGCATCGGCATGAAGCAGACGATCTCACCTCCTCGGGCCGCTGACCGGCCGGGCAGATCCAGACTCCGCCCCGGGTCCGGTCAGGGCCTGCTTTACCTGGCGGCTACGATCCTGCTGGTCTTGTCCGGCCTGATCTACTTCGGCTTGTGCCCCGTGGGCCTGAGGCTGGATGACGAGGGATACATCCTGGCGCTGGCCTTGCGGGTCTGGAAGGGGCAGCAGCCCTACCGAGATTTCTTCACTCTTTATCCCCCTCCCGTCTATTACCTGCTGGCGGCCCTCTTCCAATGGTTCGGGCCATCGCTGCTGTGGTCGCGATACCTGACGGCAGCGACCAAAGTGGGAATTGCTCTTGCTACCCTGACGCTGGGCTGGCGCCTCAGATGCGGAGCCTGGGCGTTGCTCGCTCCGCTTCTCTTTCTCGTCTCCGACCTGGCCGAAACATCGCCGCTGATCCCTTATGCGTCGTGGATGGCCCAACTTCTGGTGCTTGTTGGCTGCCATGCAGTGATCAGCTTCATCCGCTCGGGCCGAGTGGTCGCCGTGGGAGGGGCCGCCGCCTGCTGCAGCCTGGCCTTTTTCTTCAAGCAACCGATAGGAGGCCTGGCCGGGGTGGCATTGGCTGTCTGGTGGCTGCTCGATCGGAGAGTCACTTTTCCTCATAGCGGGATCGGCCTGGCGCTGCTGCCCACTGTTTCCCTGGCACTGGTGCTGGTCTTCAGTCTCCGGCTGGAAAGTCTGCTCTTCCTGGCCGGGCCGCTCCTTCTTCTGCCCCTGGTCCACCGGCTGGCGGGCCGCCCGGCAAACGCCTGCCGGACGGGGCGGTTCGGGCTGGGGAAAGAAGCGGGCCTGCTGGTGCTGGGTCTGGCTACTCCAGCAGCCCTGCTTTTCTCGATCTTCGCCATCAGCCTGGGATGGGAACTCACTTTCACGGGAGTCATTCTCCGGCCGTTGATGGAGGCCGGCCGCCGGTTTCGACCAGAAGTAGCGCTGTTTTTTGCCCATGGCGCCACCCGGGGTCTCCTGATCCTGGGAGTCTCTTTGGCACTCTCGCTGTGGGGATTGCTCTGGCCGGCCTCACGACCGAGGACCCGGGTTTCCGAAGCCCGGGGAATCATCTTTCTGCTCACGCTGTGCTCCCTGCTACTGGTTGCCCTCTACCCCTGGCCCAGCAGCCTCCGGGTCCTGTGGATCCTGTGTCCCTTCCTGGTCCTCCTGGAATGGGGCGTGAGGCGGCTCAGCGCAGTCAGCCTGGGGAAATGCGCGGCGGCGGTTTCTGTCCTGGTTCTGGCCTCTCTTCTGGCCGGTTGGGTGGCTCCCGGGAGAGCCACAGGGTGGTTGCACCGGGCCTTCGACACCGCCGCCGGAGCCCTGTCAGCCGAGGGGGCGGGAAGGCTTCCCCTGGAGAGAGCCCCGGTCTACTCGAAGGAACCGGAAGCCCGGGCAATCGTACAGGTGGCGCGCTGGGTCGAGGAGAACTCCCGTCCACACGATCCGATTCTTGTTTACCCCCGGGGAGCACTGGTCTACTTTTTGACCGATCGGGCCAATCCAACGCCACTGGAGAATTTCACTGTGAGACGGTTGGAACGGGCCGAGGAGGCGGCCCTCTCGAGGAGAATCATCGAGGAGGCTCAGGTCGTGATCTGGGTGGATCCGGAGACGACCCGCCGCTACCCGTCGCAGATCATCGGCAACGGACTGGAGGAGAACTTCCGGGAAGTGTCCCGAGTGGGACGCTTTGCCCTGATGAAAAGGAGGAAAGTGACACACTCAGAGGTCCTCGCACCTCACCCAGAGGGTGGAAGCCCGCCATGAAGACGAGGGGCAATCAGCCTTCGTTCCTGCCGGAAAGACTTGAGCTCATCCACCGTCTGGAGAGCTGGCATTTCTGGTTCCGGGGCCGTCGCCTGTTGCTGGAACAGATGATTGACCACTACCTCAGCGATTGCCGTCGGGTCCTCGACGTGGGCTGTGGGACGGGTTCCCTGCAGGCGCTCCTCAGTGCACGAGGTTACTCGGTGGTGGGACTCGATCAGGGGCTGGAGGGTCTGCGCTGGATCCGGAAAGAGCAGGAGGGACTCTTCCTGCTCCAGGGGTGCGCCGATTTGATGCCGGTCCGGAAATCCTCGATGGAAGCGGCCTTGCTGCTGGATGTCCTGGAGCACGCCGACGATCGGGCAGTGGTCAAGGAGGTTCACCGTGTCCTGCAGCCCGCGGGACTGGCGATCATCACCGTGCCGGCCGCATCGTGGTTGTGGGGACCCCGCGACGTAGCGGCCGGTCACCGGCGCCGTTATGGTCATGCGCGGCTGCGCCGGCTGCTCGGCTGTGGCGGCTTCGATGTGGTGCACACTCGTTACTACCAGTCGCTGCTTTTCCCTCTCTTTGTGGCCTCCCGCCTTGTGGCCCGGAGAAGTGAAGGTGTGGAACATGAAGAGGAGATCCCCAGGTGGCTGAATGCCCTGCTGCTGGCCGTCAACCGGGTGGAGGTCCGTCTGGGGCGCTGGATCCCCCTTCCGTGGGGCAGCTCTCTTGTGGTGGTGGCTCGGAAGCGCGACCTTCAAGCCGGAGAAAGATCGTCTCGGCGGCCGTGAAACAGTTGAAAAGGAAGAAAGGGATGCAGCAGGGGGAGGAGCTCCAGGGAAGTTTCCAGAGTTGCGGCCCAGCTTCGATTGGCCAGGAAAGGAGGGAAGAATCCACATCGCTTGAGGCGGAGATCCGCCAGTCCGGCCCCCGACATGGCCGAGAATACCACGCCTGGGCGCGTGTTCAGGATTCCCCTGTCCCCCTGCCAGGTCATCCCCGGAGTCAGCAGGATCTGCAGATAGTAAAGGAGATTGAACGGGTTCGGCTCGAGAAAGACGATTCGGCCTCCCGGCTTGAGGCACCCGGCCATCCCTTGGAAGCAAGCTCCAAGATCGTGCAGGTGGTGCAGGGTAAAGAATCCGATGATGCGGTCGAAGCGGCCCAGCAGTTGAGCGGGAGGTTGGGCGATGTCCGCACAATGGAGGGGGATCGAGAAACGCGCCGCCTCGAATTTCCGGAGCTGGTCCAGCAGTGAGGGGGTCAGATCCAGACCTTCGATCCTGATCCGGCGGGCAGCAAGCTCCAGCGTGTAACGGCCCATTCCGCATCCCACTTCCAGCACGCGATTCTCGGACGTCACCCGGGCCAACTGCAGAACCTCATCGACCTGCCGGGAGATGTAGGGGGTGGCCGCGGGAAGCATGGTCGACTTGAGGCGGCGGCTGAAGTAATCGGTCTGAATGCGGTTGTGGGTCTCGAGGGCCGTCTTGTCCATGGATGCCTTGGCCGGAGCCATCATGGCATTCTCCTGTTCCAACGAATTGTACTCCCAATTCACAGGAAGCCCAAGAGATTGGATCGACAAGGGTGTGCGCAGGGCGGCGCACGGCCCGGGAGGCTTGGAGTCCCTCCGCCACGGTTATTCTGACAAGTTTGGTGCCAGGGTCGGAGAGATAGGAATGAGTGACCGCATCTGGCAGTTGCCCGCGGGCCGAATGATCCATAGACTGTCTACCAGCAAGCGGTGCGGTGGCAGCCAGGCTCACCAGGGCGGCGCTCCGCCCTCCTGGTCGACATCCCCGTCAGCCGGCAACTTCACCGCTTCGCAGCGACACCTCATCAATGGCTCCCGGCTGGTTCTTTTGGTATGGACGAGCAGTTGGAATTTGTTAAGCTGATCGTGACCCGTCTGGAGTCTGAGGGCATCTCGTACATGCTAACGGGCTCGATGGCCATGGCTGTTTATTCGATGCCGCGGATGACACGGGATGTTGATCTGGTCGTCGAGTGCGGTCCCGAGGATGCCGGGAGAATTGTCAAGCTCTTTGCGACGGACTGTTACGTCGATGCGCAGAGCGTTCGTGAAGCCGTGGCCCGGCAACACATGTTCAACATGATCCACCAGAAGTGGATCATAAAGGCGGACTTCATCATCCGGAAGGATGAAGTTTACCGGAAACTCGAGTTTGAGCGCCGGCGCCGGGTTGACCTCGAGGACGTCTCTATTTCTGTCGTGGCTCCCGAAGACCTGATTCTGTCGAAGCTCTGCTGGGCTCGGGACTCGCAATCGGAGCTCCAGGAAAGTGATGCTCGCCGGCTCATCGAGTCAGTGGTTGATCTGGACTGGCCCTATCTCGAGAGATGGGCCGAGTCGCTGGGGATTAGAGATCTGTTGGATCGTGTGAGAACGGGATGAGAGATACGCCGGCAACGGTTGAAGCCAGGTTCCGAGAGATGATCTTGACCCGTTCGCCGGCGCAGCGTCTGGTGATGGCTTGCCGGATGTTGGCAACAGCCAAGGCACTCCTCTGCGCTGGCCTGACGCATGAGTACGGCCATCTGGAGCGCGCGGAACTTCGCCGGCACGTCTTTCTCCGACTCTATGGAAAGGACTTTTCGGAGACCGAGAGGAAGAAGATCATAAGTCTCCTGGCGGCGACGTGACCAACAATGACACAAAGGGCATCGGCTCTGGCCGTCCCGAAGATCCAAACCGATGGGCTCTGCAGTTGGGTGACGTGCGCGGACAACCGCCGCCGAATGAATGGGTTTCGCCTCGACAAGAGGTCAAGTTACGCATTGCATAACCATTGCGCACTCAAACCATCGCCATGCTGGCCATGAATCGCTCTTTCAGAGCTGCCGGACTTCGATGGAAAGACCCAGCGCGTTGCGCTGGGCTGAATATGAGGGGCGCCTTCGGCGCCTGGGGCGTAACCGACCTTGCCAAAGGCCCGGAGGGCCGATATTCGAGTAGCCCGGTCCGTGAGGGCCGGGTGGCCCGGATGTCCCCCCCGGCAGGCCCGCGAGCTGATGTTGACAATCTTCCCTCCACCATTGGCCCGCATCTGAGGGACTACCGCCCGGCACATGAAAAAGGTGCCTTTGAGGTGAACATCCAGCACCGCATCCCAATCCTCATCAGAAATATTCTCGAGCCAGTTGGCTCTGATGATGCCGGCATTGTTGACGAGCACTGAAACCGGACCGAGTTCATCCCTCACCGCCTCAACCGCCGCTGTCACATTCGCGCTGTCTGAAACATCGCAGCGATAGAAGGTTGCCTCCACTCCCTTCTCCGAAAATGTTCCGCAAACGCTTTCTGCTACATCCGGGTGAATATCAAAGACGGCAATCTTTCCTCCATCGCGACCCAGTCGCTCGCAAATAGCGTATCCAATCCCCTGGGCACCGCCGGTAACGATGATTACCTTGGTCATTTCTTTGACTCTTCCTGTTGCTCCTGGCTTCCAAAGTTGTCAAACCGGAGAACCACCGGCACGGGGCCGGTGGGGCTGGGAATCATGGCAATGCCAGTGCACCGCTCGTCGGTCTGAGGCAGAGCCTCGGATTTTGATCCCCTGTTTGATCGACTCTGGCGCCAGGTGACTGAACCACGAACATCAGTGAGTGGCCCTCCGGATGGGGCCGGGCGCTGACGCTTCGGTTCAGCTTACCGGGCAAGGTCACGCACATCATCAATACAACCCATCCGAGAGCGGGATTCTCAGAATTCGACGGCAAGCAGCTGAACGCTCGTAGTCGGCCGATTTGTCCAGGTTATTGAGAACAGCTGCAAAACCGGTTTCTTTAGCGGCCCTCAAGTTTGCAGCAACTCCTCGAGAATCCGGCGCAGATAGAGCCTCGTCATCTCCTTGCGGTAGCTGGGGCGAAAGAAAGAGTTTCGCACCGCCAAGACGTCCGGAACCACTTCCTCCCAGATTCTTTGCGCCAGCTCGCGGGCGTCCAGATCCCCAAGCTCGTCCCGCCCTTTCACACAATAGAGTGGATTCGGAGCCAGGGCACCCAAGGCGACTCGGAGCTCCGAAACACCCTTTGCATCACGCTTGACAGCGGCAGCCACCCCGGCCTCCGGAAAATCCATAGCGGAGCGGAGGCGGAGTTTGAGATATTTCGCCTCCAGCATGCCTGCATCCCGAGGCAAGATGACCTCTGTCAACAGCTCGCCGGCCTGAAGAACGTTGGCCTCCATCCCATTGGGGCGGAAAAACCGGGTGGCGGGGAGGACCTGTTCTCCCCCTGTTCCCGCAATCCGGAAGCTGGCGCCAAGCACTAGAAACACCGGGGCAAGATCTCCGGAAGAAGGCGCATAGCACTTTTCTTTCTGTGGAACGACGATACACTCCTCCCCTTCAGCCTTCATGCAGGCCCCACGGGAGCAGCGGTAGCTTTCCGAGCGGTTGAGGTAGACACAGCGGCCGCTGAAAAGGAGATTCCCCCCCACCGTGGCGGCTTCCCGAAGCGCCGGGCCGGCGATCCTCTTGGCTGTTTCTCTGAGAACCGGTGGAATCGAGCCCCCCGCTCTGATCAGCGAAGCGATTGTGACCCCAGCGCCAAGCACGAAAGGAGAGAGTTTTGCCAAAGCATCGATTCTTGAGAGTGAGATCAGGTGTCGCTTGGGATTGATGTGCTGCTTCAGGCTCGGAAGCAGATCGGTGCCGCCGGCGACAAAGGCTGAATCTCCATTTAGCTCTGCCGCCCGCTCCAGCGCCTCGCTGATAGTTCTCGGCTGATAGAGCTCATACTCCGGCAGACTCATCCTTCCCTCTTCAGCCCGCATTTCTCACACTCGATCGTAGCGAGGCGGTGGAGATGCGCGTGGGTACAAGGCGTCGCGACCGAGGGCCCCGCAGTCGCACTGGACAGTACGTCGAGGAGCCCGACGGAGCGCAACGCAGTAGACGCGGGCATATCCGCCGCCGTAGTAGATTGGGTGTGAGAAATGCGGGTTAGACGTTTGATTTGCTCCAGCACTCGTTCCGGAGTCGCGGGGAGCTCTCGAATGCGGATGCCAGCAGCATCGTAGACCGCATTGGCCACCGCTGGAAGGACCGGGTGAAGTGCTCCCTCTCCACACTCCTTCGCTCCATAGGGCCCCTCCGGATCGGTGCTTTCGACTATGATCGCCTCGATCTCGGGCACATCCGTGGAGAGCACCATTTTGTAATCGAGAAGAGAGGCATTTGCGATACGCCCTCCTTCGAAAGTCAGTGCCTCACCTAGAAACTGTCCCAGGCCCATATGCACCGACCCTTCGATTTGTCCTTCCACCGCAAGCGGGTTGAGGGCTTTGCCGCAATCATGTGCCAGCCAGATCTTCTCCACCTGGATCTGGCCGGTTTCGCTGTCGACTCTCACTTCGGCAACAGAGGCACCAAAACTATAGCTGGGGCTGAGCCCCGCCCCAGCTCCTTTGTAGGTCCCTCCCATGGGTGGCGATTCGTAGCTGCCGATCCCGACGGGAGTTTCCCCTGCGGCAAGTGCCTGCTTGAGATTGAGCGCTGCCTCACGGGCTGCGTTTCCAGCCATGAATGTCACGCGGCTCGAGTAGCTGCCGAGATCGATCGGGCACAGCTCGGTATCGGCGCTCACGACGTGAATCTCTTCCGGGGAGAGTCCAAAAACCTCGGCAGTGACCTGGGCAAGAACGGTGTCGCTTCCCTGGCCGATATCTGAAGCGCCGGAGTACACTACGATTCGGCCGTCTTCTTCCCGTACGATTCGGACGATCGACTGGGGGTCACCACGGTGAATCGGAAGCGCGCTTCCGCTGATAAAGAACCCGCATCCCAGTCCTATCCCGTGTCCATAGGGGAGCCGGCGGAATCTCTGCTTCCAATCCGAGGCATCGCGCACTCGCTCAATGCACTCTTTCATTCCATTGCTGGTGATCCGAAACTCGCCGACTGTCAGCGTATGTTCGCCGAGCAGATTATGGAGTCGAAAGTCACAGGGATCGACGCCCTGGGCAGCTGCCAGCTCATCGACCAGACATTCAGTTGCGTAACGCGCATTCACTGCGCCGTGTCCCCGCATCGCACCGCTCGGTGGGTGATTGGTATACACGCGCCTTCCCGCATAACGGAAGTCATTGATTCTGTACGGTCCCTCGGTGAGAACGCCATTATAGTAAGTGGTGACCACGCCGAAGGAACCGTAAGCACCTCCATCGATGGTGACATCCAGGTCCAGAAAGGAGAGTTTCTGGCCTGCATCGGCTCCGAGTGTCATCCTGACCCGGGTTGGATGCCGACCGTGATGCGAAATGAATGCCTCTTCTCGGCTCAACGTTATTTTCACCGGAGCCCCGGCCTTTCGTGAGAGCGCCGCCGCGACGATCTCGTGCGGCAGGGGATCGCTCTTTCCCCCAAAGCCCCCGCCCACGTATGGCTTGATCACACGAACCGCATCTTCTCCGAGCCCAAGCACCCGAGCCAGAGTTCTCCGCAGATAGAATGGAACTTGAGTCGCGCTCCACACTGTCAGGTGGTCACCCGAGGAGAAATCAGCAACCACCGAATGGGGCTCGAGGAAGGCATGGCTGAGCCCGGCAAACTTGAACGTGCCCTCCACCTGAACCGCACTTCCGGCCGACACGGCGTCCACATCGCCAAACTCCAGGTGAACCTCCTTGTGCACGTTCGTGCCCCTCTTGCCATGAGCATGAATCGGGCACGTTACCGTTTCTCGCCCCTCTTGCGGATCGAAATACTCCGGCAGGCGATCGTAACGAACGTCGATCAGGGCGAGTGCTTTCTCGGCAATGGCAGGCGTTTGAGCGGCAACCGCGGCGACCCCTTCCCCGATATAACGAACCTTTTCGACCGCCAGAGCTGTTTCATCCTGGCTCATTGGCAGCACGCCAAAGGGCTCTTTGCACTCCTCACCAGTCAGCACGGCGACGACGCCGGGAAGAGTCTTTGCACCGGAGACGTCGACCGATGCAAGGTTGGCATGTGGGTAGGGGCTTCTGAGAATCGCCCCGTAGTGCAGGTTCTCAACCTGCAAGTCATCGGTGTACCGCGCGGCGCCAGTGACCTTGTCCAGGCTTCCACGTTGGGGCATATTTTTCCCGATCACCTTGACTTCGCTCATGCTCCAGAGACCTCTTTGACAGCCTTGATGATCTTGGTGTAGCCAGTGCAGCGGCAAATGTTTCCAGCAATCGCTTCTCTGATCTCCGCCTCACTCGGGCTGGCGTTTTCCTCCAAGAGCGCTACCGCGGCAAGCACCATCCCCGGTGTGCAGTAGCCGCACTGTATGGCACCGTTTTGCACGAACGCCCTTTGTACCGGGTGGAGTTTCTCCCCCTCGGCAAGTCCCTCAATCGTGCTTATCCGGGATCCATCCAGCAGTGCTGTGAGGGTAAGGCAGGAGTTTCTCAATCGGCGATCAACGAGAACGGCGCAGGATCCACAAATTCCCGAGTCACAGCCGAGTTTTGTTCCGGTGAGCCGGAAGCGCTCACGCAGTGTGAACGTCAGCGTCTCAGTAGGCGGAACCTCCACAGAACGTCGAACACCATTGACGGTCAACACTACTTGCTCTGAAGTCACCACCGTCACTTCCCTTCAAAGGCCGGACGCTTCCTTCCGACCGAGCAAAGCCCCCGGTAGGCATCGGAGGTCTGAAAAACCTCGGCCAGACGCCCGACTTCCAGCTTCAGGGCCTCGTCAAGCGGCAAAGTGAAGCCTTCCTCAATGAGCTGAGAAGCGATCCTCACGGCCACAGGGGCTTTACCGGACAGGTCTTTCAGCGCCCGTTGGCCGCACTTCCGCAGGTCAGCGCCGGCCAGTGCCGGCAGCTCTCCGGAGAGAAGGCAGCCCCGGTTCTGATCTGAAAACACCAGTTGGGCGGCCTTGGCCCAGGCTGGAGGCGGGGGGGCAGTCGGCCGCTTTTCTCTCGCCAGAGCGACCACCTTTGCCGTTCTTCCCTCCTCGTCCAGCAGCGCCAGACGGGTGCCTGCGAGGGTGCCGTCCGCCAGACCAATGGCGAAGGCCTCGGCGGAGTCGACCGCTCGTCCAGTAAGAATGAGATATTGGGCCAGCTCCTTGCCGATTCTTCGACTCAACCGCTGCGTGCCGCCAAGTGCTGGATAGATCCCAATGCCCGTTTCCGGGAATGCGAAAGTCCCTCGCGCGCCGACAATGATGGTCTTGCAAGCCAGGGCGAGTTCCGCGCCACCTCCGAGTGCAAGGCCGTCGACGAGGGCGATGGTTGGCTTGTTCGAAGTCGCTATTCTCTCGAAGACCCTCTGGCCTTGTTCTGTAAACGCGTAGATTCGGGACAAGTCCCCGTCGTCGAGCGCATGGATAAAAAAGCGGACATCTGCGCCTGCAACAAACGCTTTTCCGGCGCCTTCAAAGAGCAGCAGCGCGACTTCGGGATTCTCGATAGCGTCCTCTACGCGCTCGCCCAACTGTTCCATCAACGCAGGGTTGAGCGCATTCATTGCCTCGGGGCGGTTGATCGTAATCCTCGCAACTCCGCCCCCAACTTGCAGGTCGACAAAAGATAGCGGCCAGGGAGAGTTTGTTTCGGCAAGAGTTCTGAGGCTGGCCGGAGCTTCGAGCTGCCGGTAACGCTGCCTGAAAGCCGCTATCAGCTTGTATGCGGCAGGGGTTCCGAGCCGGTTCATTTTCTGAAATGGCCCCTCGCTCCAGCGAAGGCCGACCGTGGCGCCGCGGTCGATATCTTCCCGTGTTGCAACTTTCTCTTCGGCCAGCGCTGTGGCAATCGTAAACGCACAGCCCAGCAACCGCTCTTGGATCTCCTGGACACCCTCCGGCGAGGCCTCACCGGAGAGCTCCCAGTCTTTTCCGCCCTGAGCCTGCTCTGCCAGCCTCTCAGCCGGAAGATAAAAGCTTCCGAGCGCTTCGCCCAGTGAAGTCGCAGCATGGTAGGCAATCGGGATGCCCGTGATGTTCATCAATTCAAAGGGACCCATGCCGCAGCCAAAAGCTTCCTTTGCCGCAGCCTCGATGGTCGGAATATCCGCTTTCCCCTCCTCCAAGACGCGCACCGCCTCGTTGAGCCATGGAACGAAGAAACGGTTGACTGCAAAGCCAGCCCGATCGGAGCTTCGAATCGCTACCTTTTCCGCCAGCCTGGCAAAGTCCCAGAGTCGCCGCTCGGTAGCGGCGGAAGTGGTCTTACCGGTGATGATCTCAAGCAGTCGGTTCTTGGCGGGATGATAGAAAAAATGCAACCCACCGAAGCGGTCCGCCCTCCCTGACTCTGCACCCAGTTCACTGACCGAGAGTGAAGAGGTGTTGGTGGCAAATAGTGTGTCCGCGCGGCAGATGGAATCCAGTTGGCGAAATAACGAGGTTTTGACTTCCTTCTCCTCAAACACCGCTTCGATGACCAGCGCCGCATCCTTCAACTGGGAAAAATCGTCGACCGGCCTGACTCGGGCGAGAATATCGTCGACCTCATTAGGCAAAAAGATTTTCCGGCTGACCGCCTCTTCCAGTAGCGTAACAATCTTGGCCTTTCCGGCTTGGGCAAGCTCCAGATTCCGATCACAGAGAAACACCGGGATTCCCACCTGCGCCAGCTTCTGGGCGATACCACTGCCCATGTTTCCGGCCCCGATCACGGCAACGCCGTTCTCCAGGAGGGATGAGGTGAAAGTCTTTGTCACGTTACCTCCTACGGGAGGGCAGTCCCCCGTCCTCCACCGACACAGGCTGAGGCGATGAGGCTCGGATGAACGTTGGCAAGAATCACTTGATCGATCGTTTCCTGATCAATCTCCGCGCGCTGACTCGCCCGGGCTCTTGCCTTCTCTTCTCGACGCGCCCCTTCAGGGCTCACCCCTCGTTCCAACTGGACTCGGACCTGGGGCTGGCGCCCCAGGCTATTGAGGGGCACGCCGCTTTGCGGCTGGGGGCCGTTACAATCTGCCCCAGGAAACCTGGTCAATCTGGGGTCTGACATCACACTCCAGCCGTGGATTGATCGTTCCATTACGGTATCTTCTGTTGCTACTTGCGCAACTTGACTCCAGTTTAAAGATTACGGAATGACCACTGAGCGCAACGACTCCCCGGCTTTCATCACTCCAAACGCCTCTGCAATGTCCTCGAGTGCAAAGCGATGGGTGACAAGCTTCGAAACATTGACCTTGCCTGCCGCACACAGCTGAATCAGGCGAGGATAGTCGACCGGCCGACAGCCCAGGGAGCCTACCACCTCAACCTCCCGAAACATGATTCTGGCGGCGGAGAGCGATACCTTTTCAGCCGTGTAGCCGACGATAACCAGCCGTCCCCCGGGGCGCACGCATTCAAAGGCGGTCTCAATGGTCTCCGGCCGCCCGATCACCTCGAATGCGACATCGGCACCGCCGCTTCCAGCAAGTCTTCGTATTGCCCTGGGAACGTTCTCTTCACTGGCCGCATTCAGCACACAGGTCGCGCCGAACTCCTTGGCCCAGGCGAGCTTCCGCTCAGCGACATCCACCGCGATCACTTGCGCTCCGGCCGCGGCGGCAATCTGCACGGCGTTCATCCCGACTCCTCCGCAGCCGAAGACAACGACCACATCCCCGGGGCGGACCTGGCCTCGATTTTTCACCGCGTGGAAGGGTGTGGAAATCGCATCGGCAATAACCGAGCCCTCCTCCAGCGGGATCGCATCCGGCAAGACAAACGCCTCCTTTGCCGGTGCAACGAAGTATTCCGCGTAGGCACCGTTGACGTGATTGCCGAACATGGCCATCTTCTGGCAGATGTTTTCCTTGCCGGTGCGGCAATAAGGGCACCGGCCGCAGGTCACCACGGCGGGAAGCAGCACGCGAGTTCCGACCTCCGGGGTCTCAACGCCGTTCCCCAGGGCAGCCACCGTTCCCGAGGCCTCGTGCCCCAGAATGAGGGGAGGCCTCATAAAGGTGGGCACGCCATGTTCGATGTAATGCAGGTCAGTGTGACACACTCCGCAGGCCGCGACCTTCACCAGAATCTCACCTGGTCCGGGGGTCGGCGTATCGACGTCTTTTACTTCTAACATCCTCCCCGGTTCTACCAGCACCGCAGCCTTCATCGCCTCTACTCCTCAACCCAGTTTCTCACCGCAGTTTCCACAGAATTTGAACTCGTTGGGTAGCGCTTTGGCGCCACAGGAGGGGCAATCGGTACGATACGGACCCCACATGAATTCGCTCGATCTTCCCTGTGCCGCTTTTTCTCGCACACCTGCTACATCGGGTCTTCGCTTTTCCACGAAGGCACGCATGCCTTCATTCGGCTCCAGACAGGCATAGTGGGTGCTGAGCCAGTCGCGTGCATGGCCAACTGTCTGATACCAGGCGAACTCCTTGAAAAAGTTGACCTGTTGCTTCGTGTACCGCGTGCACTCGGGGAACTTCCCCAGCAGCGTCTCACACATCCTGGCAACTTCCTGGTCGAGTTTGCCAAGGTCGATCGAGTAGCCGTCGGCTTTGTTCAGCGCCTGTTTAATCTCCTCCCGTGACGCATTTTCAACATACGCACCGCTCTTCTTCACTGACGGTACGACTTTGTTGACAAGGCCCCACTTCAGTGCTTTTTCCGCCGTGATTCTTTCGTTGAGCATCAGAATTTCACGGGCGCGGCGGTCGCCCACCATGAGCGGCAACCACTGCGTCGAGCCGCCGCAAGCAACGGAGCCCACGTTTGTTCCCACCTGAGCCAGATAGGCGTGCTGCGCCATGATGGAAAGATCGCAGGCAAGCTGCGATTCGTTCCCTCCACCGACAGCCATGCCGTTGATTCGCGCAATCACGGGCTTGCCGGTGTTCAGAATGCTTTGGATGTAGGCGCTAAAAAGGCCCATGTACTTCCAGTAGTCCCGCGGGCGAACAGTGTATTCGGCCTCATATTCCTTGACGTCTCCCCCGGTGCAAAACGCTCTCTCTCCCGCCCCTGTGAAGACGATGACACCCACACGGTCGTCGAAAGACGCGTCCTGGAAGGCTGCGGCGAGCTCCTTCAAGGCCGGTGTACTGTAAGCGTTGTAGGCAAATGGGCGATTGATTGTGACGGTCGCAACCTGGTCTTGCTTTTCATAGAGGACTTCCTCCGAGCCAAGTTGATCCGCCGGTCTGGATTCAAAATATCCCACCCTCTCCTCCTGTTATCGATGATTGCGTTGTTTGTGATCACATTCCTTGATAGCGCCGGAAGATGCGGTCGGCACTTTCCCGATCTATGAGCTGATCAATCCTTGGGACGAAACCACACTCTTCCTTTTCTGCATGGGTGGACAGTGCTGAAACGAGGATGCCGCCTTTCTCAAGAAGCGTTTTCCAGTCCTCTTTGCCAACAGCCCGCTGCGTTGCCGCTGTCGAGATTATCGGCGCAACCTCTGCGATCAGTCCGAGTATGATCTGATGCTCGCCGAGCAGAAGATTGACCATGCCCCCGCATCCCCGTTCGAGCAGCCGGGGAAACAGTTCCTCCTCTTCGATGGTAAAGTGATTCGGGACCTCGGATTCGACCACGATTCGCAGATCGCCCAGCAGTTCGCGTACATCCGGGTCCGTCCAGTCTGGCTCCGCATCGGTCCCGGCCGAGGCGAGGAACCGGCCAAACCTGCCCAGCACCCGGATCACGTTCTGATGTTCACTGGAGAGCCGCTCGCTAATGTCAAACAGGAAACGCATGGTTACTTCCTCGTGTAGATCACGACGCAAGACCGACAAAGTCCTGGTGCGCACGGGAGACATGTGGACTGGAGCTCTGCGGGTGTCAGGTTTTTCACTTTCACCTCGTATCCTATCGAGGTATAGAGCTCGACTGCCTCTCTGGCCCGCTCCAGATCCACAAGATGTCTGCGGACCCAACCTCTGGCGATCAACTCTGGATCGCCGTGGACTGCCGTCCGACCGATTTCTTCTCCGCGATTCGACCCAACCAGTGTCAATTCCGGGTCTTCTTTTGAGCGCTTCTTCGACATGACGACCTGCCCGTCACGGGGACCGTTCCTTTCCGTCGTAGCTTTTGTAAGCGAATCTGACCCAGGATCGCTGATCCCAGGGCCCCGACAAACTGAACCATGTCCGGCTCCGGCACATTCACCTCGCTCCCCAGTTGAGCACGGACGGAACCCGCCATCGTATCGAAACGAAGAATCCCGCCGATCAGGGTATACTCCGCTTCGCCTTTGGCCCGCTTCATCAGCTGCACGGAACGGCTCACCAGCGACTCAATGGCCCCCTGCATGATGTCGGCCGGAGGTGTGCCGAGTGAGAGATGGTTGATCACTTCGGATTCCGCAAAGACGGCGCAGACGCCGGAAATGGTCACCTGGTTCTTGGAAGTGACTAGCAGGGGCCCGATCTCTGTCGTGCTAAAGCCCATATAGCGTGCTGTCTTCTCTAGAAACGCACCGGTGCCGGCCGCACACTTGTCGTTGAGACGAAACGACAACACCTTATAATGCTGATCGAGCCGACTCGCTTTCATGGTTTGACCACCCACATCCAGAACCGTGCGCGTACCGGGAAACAGGTGACCCGCACCCCGCGCGCTGGCCGTCAGGTCGGTCACATGAATATCCTTGCATCTGACCTGGTGTCGCCCAATGCCGGTAGCGATGATATAGTCGACGTCTGATCTCTCCAATCCCATCTTCGACAAGCAACTGGCAACGGCTGTCTCCGCCACTTCACCCAACTTGAATCCGGTGGGCCTGATCTCACGTCCAAGGATTTCCCTCTCTTCATTGATCAGGACAACTTTCGTGTATGTAGAGCCGACGTCGATGCCGGCGGTGATACTCATGACCCCCTCACCATTGGCCGGCGAGGAGTTCGGCCGGCCAGAATGTAGTCGAGCGCAAACAGCGCCGCCCCTAACGCCCCCATATAATGGGCATCTTCACTGATGTTCAACCCGGTATTGAGTTTCTCCTCCAGCGCCTTCGTCATGCCGACGTTGCGCGTGACTCCCCCAGTAAACGTCACTTCCTCTCTGATCCCAACTCGCCGCAGCAAGCCGGCGGAACGGGATGCAATCGATGTGTGCACTCCCCACAGAATATCCGCGACCTTCTTCCCCCTGCCCAGCCAGGAGAGCACCTCCGATTCAGCAAAGACGGTACAGGTAGTGCTGATTCGAACCGGCTTGTAATACTTCAATGCCGTCGGTCCAAGCTCGTCGAGTGGAATCTCGAGCGCCGCGGCGACCGCTCCCAGGAACCTTCCGGTGCCGGCGGCACATTTATCGTTCATACAGAAGTCGATGATCTCACCGTCGGGGTTGACGCGAATCGCCTTGGTGTCCTGTCCGCCCATATCGAGCACGGTCCGTGTCTTTGGGAACATGTGCACCGCTCCGCGACCGTGACAACTGATCTCCGTTACCTGTGCATTTCCAAACGTTACGCGGTAGCGCCCATACCCGGTGCCGATGATGTGTTCAACCTCTACTTCGTACAGGCCCGAATCTTCAAGCGCCCTGGCATAGGCATTCTCGGCCGCAAGAACCACATTCGCTCCCGTGTCGATCAACGACCGGCCGGCAATCTCTCGTTGTTCATTGACAATGACGGCTTTTGTTTGTGTCGACCCCACGTCGACGCCGGCTGCATACGCCATAGCCTCACCGCTATTCTGCGACCGCTCTCCGCCTGCGCGAAGCGAGTCCTTCGAAGAATGCATCAATCCGGTTCTTCATCTGCGCCTCCGAGACCACTCGCCGGTCCATCATGTCCGACTCTATGAACAAACCTGGCAGCTGCGTCTTTTTCGCCACAGAACGACGGCCGTCCGCAAGGCCCGTGGAGACCGTCCGACAGCTTTTGATGGGATGGTAGACGATTCCATCCACGTTGAAGTCATTTGTCATCTCAACAAGCACCCGGTCCTGATAGAACATACTGTCCATGGCTTCGCGCACACTGATCAGCAGACCTTCGGCCAGGCTCTCGATTGGACGCTGGAGATCGTACTGAAACCCTCGGCTTGTCCCCCCGGAGGCAAACCACAAGTAGGTTGAGTTGACGAATGTTCCGCCCCAGTCCGTGAACAACTCGTTGAAGCGGCGGAAGATCGGGTAGCAGGGCACACCCACGAACACCAGACGATAAAGTTCTTCAGTGAGTGTCCCCATTCCGTTGGCCGCTTTATGTTCCATTTCTTCCACCAGTTCCGTGAAGAAGACACTGCCCTCCTTGGTTCCGCGAAAGCCATTCGCGACACCCAGGTAAATCGTTCCATCGGTCAGCGCGTTGAAGGGTGACGGCCGATTCCGGTTGAGGTCGATGACGCGCTTCCAGCCTGAACTCACCGCGTTGGCGTAGGTGAGTACTTCACGCAACCTGTCGATGTCGAACTTCTTGCCTGTGACCTCCTGGCAGACTGTGATCAACTCTCTCAGCTGAACCTCGACGTAACGTCGATCGTTCTCAAACTCGGGGTGCCCCGGCCACGTTTGGCCGCCGGCCTCACGTGTTCCCGGCACGTCTATGGTGATCACGGGGATGTCATACATTCGCTTCCAGATTTCCCCCCACTTGATATACGTGTTGCAAGCGTTCGTGAGGACCGCGATGCAGGGCTTGGGAATCTTCCCAAGCGGGTGCTCACCGCCTCGGAGCTGGACGGCGACATCGGCTTTCACATATCCGCAGATGTCGGGTGAGTATCCGTAGTCCTCGGCCTCGCCGAGATACTCGTGGGCCACACGACGAACGGCCGTCTGGAGGGAATTGATCTCTGGGAACACGACCGGAAGATCGAACGACTTCAGGATTTCGTTCAGGCTTCCCATAACAAAGACATAGGCCGCCTGTCCCCCTTGCTCCGCTGTTTCCGTCAGAGCCGAAAACCAGCTGCGAAACAGTTCGGCGCCGCGTCGATTTCCTCGGCCCACCAGAACTTGCCCTGAACCTGGCGCTTGCATGCTACCGGCCTCCAGCGTCAATCGAATAACAGGTTTTCGAGGAATGTCTCGACCTGCATCTCGAGATGCTCGAATGAAGTCATGTTTTCTTCGAACTCGCTCACGAAGTAAGGGACTTGGGTCTTGTCCAGGGCATGGGTGTAGGCCACCTGCTCTTCCAGTCCTGGCTCGCACATCTTGGCAGCCGCGACGATGACCGCGTCAGCCTCAGCCTGTTCAACTCGTTTCAGGAGCATCTCCTCTTTGGGCTTACGGTTGTCGTGTTGGACGGGACTGTACGAAGATCGCTCCAGGTACGATTCGGCAAGGCTGGCCAGGAGATCGCCGTGGGTTGGAACATCTTCGACAATCCAGCGCAGGCCGATCAAAAAGTCGTCGTCCACGACATAACAGCTGCGACCGAGCATTCGAATCAGGTCCAGGGGCGGTTGCTCACAGAATGCTCCCTCGAACACGATGCGGATTCGATCCTCCGGCCTTGTCCCGCGCTCCCTCAGCAACGGGATTACAGTCTGAAGCAGGTCGTTGTGTTCCTGGCGCGGTATCATCCCACCCACCGACACCAGCGAGTAAGCTTCTGCAGCGCTAATCAGCCAGGGCGTCCTGCCCTTGAGGTCGTAAAGCTCTCGAAGGAGCCGCCGGTTCCGATTGAAGACTTCAATCGACTTTCGCAAGTCGTCCTCGCCGACCTCCCGCTCCGCAATCTCCTCCACTGTGCGCTTGAGCCGGCCATATTCGCCGTACAGATAGGCCGCACTCTGCGAGGAGTTGGGATTCTGGGGGAGATAGAGGATCTGGCAGGGATAGTCGTGATTCCTGCCCCAGATTGCGGCCACATTGCGGGCGGCGTCGCAAATCGGATGAGAGACAAAGAGGTCCAGCTCGAGTTGCCCGGTCAGTGAGATCTCCAGCGAGGTCTTGAGAATCGAGCACAGATAGGAGCCGAAATGGGAATCCGCCAGGGTCGGTTCAACCGGAGCTCCTCTCACCTTGACCGGCAACATCCCCGCAGCGTCCACGATTTCTTCAGGGAAGTAGACCTGGAAGTGTCCAACCACTTTGCCACCGTTTTCGCGCCAGCGCCTTACGGTCGGATAACCGGGATCCTCGACAAGTTCTATGCACGCATAGAGCATCTCATCGAGGGACTTATCCCGCCACTCATCAAAGACTCTTGTCATCATGTGGGCCAGCTTCCCTCACACTGATGCCACAACGATCGTCGCGATGGCGAATCGCTCTGCCACCCACTCTGGATGCCCTGGCCGCAACTCGGCCCGCATGGCAACGGATTCGAGTGGACTATCGCTACTAGCCGCAACTCCGCCCGCGATCGGAGACCGACCGAGCGCTCGGTCGGTGTCCCTGACGAAAGAATACCGCATTCGCGCCGTCAACTCAAGCCTGTGCACAAGGTCACGGCCGGGACTGCCGAGAAGTTGGCCTCCTCCAGACTTGACTCCGGGCTTGCACAGGCGTTATTATCCGAACGAACGCTCAGTCGGGAGAAGCGATGGCTTTTAGCGACCTGGATACGAGAACGAAGTTGACGGAGCGCTTTGAAGAGGTGCTCGCAGTCGCCGCTCGACTGATTGCAAAGGACGGATTTGAGCGCGCCTCAATCCGCGCCATTGCCCAGGAAGCCGCACTCAGTCAGGCCGGGCTCTACCATTATGTCGAGAGCAAGGAGGAGCTGCTCTTTCTGATTCAGAAACATACATTCACCGCTCTCCGAAACTCGCTCGCGGCTCGCCTCGACCCTGATGCAGGTCCTCTTGAACGACTGCGCGTAATGATTCGAAACCACCTTGAGTTTTTTCTTGCTCACATGGACGAGCTTCGTGTCTGTACCTTTGATTACAACAAACTTTCAGGGGAACATTTTAACCAGATTCTTCCGATTCGCCGCGATTACTTTCGCATCGCACATTCGATTGTAAAAGATGTTCTCAACGAAAATGGTACCCGCCCGATAAACAGCAAACGAGCCACTTTATATCTCTTTGGAACCCTGAACTGGATCCATATGTGGTTTAGGACAGAGCGTCGGACAAACATCGAGCTGATAGCGGAGGAAATCACGGGAATGGTGCTTTGGGGCATTGGAGACAGAAACGGCGTTGCGACTAGCGGCGGGGAAAAAGGGAGAGCATGAGCGATTCAACCGACGAAAGGAATACAATCGCCGCTTCTTATCAGAACGGCGTGCTGCGGATCGTGTTGAAGAGAGCTCCGCTCAATGTGCTCAACATCGCAATGATGCGTGAGCTTAAGGAGGTGCTGGAGTCGAACGCCACTGCCAACGAAGCGCGTGTTCTTGCATTGCAGGGCGAAGGGAAAGCGTTTTGCGCGGGCGTTGATGTGGCCGAGCACACCCCTGATCGAGTGAGTGAGATGCTCGAGGCGTTTCACTCGCTCATCCGATTAGTGCGCAGCTACCCTATTCCGACCGTGGCGCTTGTGCACGGGGCCGCGCTGGGAGGCGGAGCGGAGCTGGCCTGTGCCTGTGACCTGGTCCTTGCCGGTGAAGCCGCCCGGTTCGGACAGCCGGAAATCCTGCTCGGGGTCTTCCCTCCCGTGGCCATGGTGGATCTTCCCCGCTCGATCGGCATGCGAAAAGCGGCTGAGCTCATTTTTTGCGGCGAGACCATTTCCGCCCGCGAGGCTCTGGCGATGGGCCTGGTGAATCGAGTTTTTCCGGCAGAATCTTTTCTGGAACATGCCGGCGAGTACCTCCGCAAGTTCACCAGGCTGAGTCGCTCCAGTCTGGCTCAAACAAAGAAGGCTTTTCAGAAGGTCACGGCTGAGATTGACTACGAGAAAGCGTTGCAGCTGGCCGAATCGCATTACCTGCAGGACCTGATGGTCACCGAGGATGCGCGGGAGGGAATTGCTTCCTTCATGGAGAAGCGAGAAGCAGTTTGGCGCCACAGATAAGTGAATTTTGCCGATGATAGAGCAAGCAGCGACTGCCGAACAGCAACAGCAGCCCCGCGGAAGGATTCCGCTCCGCTCGACAGCTCCATTTCGAAAGCTGTTGCGGGATTACTTCGTTGACTTGAATCGGGCGGCGGAGGATCCCACTCGAAAAGTTGCCTGGCTGTCGAGTGTCGGTCCCGTAGAGCTTGTGCGTGGGATGGGGTTCGAGGTGTATTTTCCCGAAAACCACGGAGCACTGCTCGGCGCCACCCGCACAGCGGCCCGCTATATCCCGCATGCGGTCTCCGAAGGATACTCGCCTGATATCTGCAGTTATCTCACCTCTGATATCGGTGCTGATCTGGCTGGCAAGAGTCCGCTTCAAAAGGCATATGGCATCCCTGGTCCGCCCAGACCGGACGTCTTGGTTTACTCAACCAACCAGTGTCGCGATGTCGGAGACTGGTGGGACTATTATGGCCGCAAGTTTCGAGTACCGGTCGTCAGCGTCCATCCCCCGAGTATGCTGGATCACGTTGGCTCCGAGCACGTTCGCGTCGTCCAGGCGGAGCATAACCGCGTGCGCAAAGACCTGGAAGCGATCACGGGCAGGAAACTGGATCCCGATCTCCTGAGAGAAACCGTGGCCCTCTCCCGTGAGTCTGCTCTGCTTTGGCGCGAGGTCTTGAACTTTTGCCGCCACCAACCTTCTCCATTTACATTTTTCGATGGCGTCATCCACATGGCGCCGATTGTTTTGATGCGGGGAACCCGGGCCGCCACTGATTACTATCGGCTGCTGATCGCTGAGCTTGCAGAACGAGTTCGGGACAATGTGGCGGCGGTTCCGGGGGAGAACCTTCGGCTGTACTGGGAGGGGATGCCCGTCTGGGGGGCGCTGCGTGAGCTTTCAACCTTGTTCTTCCAGATGAAGGCTGCGGTCGTCGCTTCAACCTACTGCAATACCTGGGCATTCGATCAATTGGACCCGGATGCGATCGGGCAGAGTATGGCTCGCGCCTACACCGAGATCTTTGTCAATCGGTCGGAGCCGGCCAAGCTTCGCATCCTCCAACGCCTCATCCACGACTTTGGCGTCGATGGGATCATTTTTCACGATTGCAAGACGTGTCCAAGTAACACCAATTGCCACTACGGCATGCCGGAAAGAATTCACCAGCAGCTCGGTGTACCGAGTGTCGTGTTCGGTGGAGACATGACGGATAGTCGAATGTTCAGTGCAGACCAGACGAGAACGACGTTGGAGAGTTTTATCGAACAGCTCAACAGTTTTTGATTATGGCCTCAGGGAAATATGTTGTGGGACTGGATGTGGGTTCGACCACGACCAAGGCAGTCGTGATGGATCTCGACGCCCAAATCCTGGAGCAGACCGTGCTGGATACCGGGGGCTACTTCGAAGAGCGCGCAGCCGCCGCCGTCAGGCGTGTCCTTCAGCCTCTGGGCTGTGGGGCGTCCGAGATCGCCTGGACCACCGCGACGGGTTACGGCAGAGCACGTGTCCCAAATGCCGACCAGACCGTAACCGAGCTTTCCTGTCATGCCCGGGGAGCCTATCACCAGATTCCACGCAAGATCATCGTGGTCGATATCGGCGGTCAGGACAACAAGATTCTGATGGTGGACGCGGACGGGCGGCGTGGCCGTTCGAAAATGAACCGCAGATGCGCCGCCGGAACGGGCGCCTTTATCGAGAGCGCGGCCCGGCAGCTTGGACTCGAGTGTGCCGGGCTGCAGACCGTTGCCGCCGCCTCGGATCAGGGTGTCGAGATTGGGAGCTTCTGCACCGTTTTTGCGGCAACAGAGATCATTGAACACTTGAGGAGGGGGAGTTCGAAAGAGGCGATCGGACGTGGAGTCCTGCGGGCCGTGGCGCTGCGGGTTTTTGAAATGGGGAAATTCTCCGGCGAGGTGGTCTTGACCGGGGGCGTTGCTGAGTACTTTCCGGTTGTAGCGGAGGAACTGGGGAAACTGAGCGGTTGCAGGGTGACCATTCCGCCCTACCCACAAACAGCGGGAGCAATCGGGGCCGCGCTGTACGCGCTCCGTGCGTTAGAAGGCTCGGAGAAGGGAGGGACAGTTGAGCAGGCCGGCGAAACAGCGCCGGGGGAAACAGCTGCTGAGGCCGGCGGCACAAGAGCAGTTGCAACTGCCTGTAAAGGTGAATGCTGATGGAAGGAAGAGTGGACCAGGCGGTGGCTTTGACACCGCAAAGCGATCGCATTTTGGCTGGGGCCCAGCTCGAGCCCTTTGAGCAGTCGATAGGTGCCATGCTGCGACAGAGAGCAGAGGCCCTTGCTCAGCGACCCATTCTAAGAGACAAGACATCTACAGGCTCTTATCAGAGTCTTTCCTGGGAGGAGTTCTTCAAGGAAATCTGCTTTGTGGGTTCGAATCTTCTGACAGCGGGTGTAAGGCCAGGGGATCGACTTGCCATGCTTTCCGAAAATCGACGCGAGATGCTGATTTCAGAGCTCGCCACAATGTCGATCGGTGCGATTTCCGTGCCCATTTTCGCCGGCTACTTTCCGCCCCAGATCGAATACATCCTCAACCACTCGCAAGCGACCCGCCTGACTGTCAGCACCCGCTTTCAGTTGATGAAGCTGGCGGAATGCCGGAAGCTTTCCCGCCTGGAAGCTGTCACTCTGATGGACTACGACCCAAGCGTGTTTTCTGTCGACTCTGTTTGCGGGGTCCCTGTGCGTCCCTTTGAAACACTCACGCGACGGCCCACGGAACTTGGGCTGCAAGCGTTTTCAGATGCGCTCGAAGCCGTGGGCGCGGAGGATTCGTGCTTTATCATGTACACCTCCGGCACAACCGGTCATCCCAAAGGAGTGGAGCTGCGCCACAGCAACGTGCTCTCACAACAACGGGCGGTCAGGCAACTGTGGCAGGTTGGACCCGAAGACCGCTTCCTCTCCTATCTTCCCTGGCATCATTCGTTTGGTGGTCTGTTCGAGCGATTCATGGCTCTCTACTCGGGAGCCTGTCTGTCGCTTGATGAGACTGGCGGAAGAGACATCCACCAGCTTCTCTCGAACTGGCGCCAGACGCGGCCCACTCTCTTCTTCAGTGTGCCCAGCGTCTACCGGCAGCTTACAGACGAGATCCGGGCAAGCGCCGCGGTTCGAGAAGAGATCTTCCATCCTGATCTTCGTTTTGTTTTTACGGCGGCGGCTCCTTTACCTGAAGATGTCTCCAACGTGTTTACAGATGCCGGCATCCCGGTCCTGGAAGGCTGGGGACTGACTGAAACGTCCCCTTGTGTCACCCTCACCGACCCGGAACGAGCGCGCACACCAGGCGTCGTCGGCTGGCCGATACCCGGGGTCAAGGTCAAACTTGCCGGCGATGGGGAGATCCTTGTCTCCGGACCCAATGTGATGCGGGGCTATTACAGGGCTCCCGCCGCCAACAAAGAGTGCTTTGCCGGCGACGGCTGGTTCCGGACGGGCGACCTCGGATACCTGACTGAAGCCGGCTTGCGTATCCTCGGCAGGCGCGATGGAGTCTTCAAGTTGCTGAACGCCGAGAAGGTGTTTGCCGCACAGATTGAAGTGGCCTTGATCAACGGTAGCGAATATGTCGAGCAGGCCGTAGTCGCAGGGAGTGGGCAAGACTATGTGACAGCCTTGATCTACCCCTGCCGCAGGAGGCTGGAAGAGTGGTGCCGGGAGCAAAAGATCGCCTTTCCGGCAGACCTGGAGTACGGAACTGTGTCGGAAATTCGTCGCCTCTTTGCAAAAGAGGTCCAGCGCGTCAACGACCAGATTGCCGGACGCTACCAGCGCATCCGCAAGTTTCTCATCATCAGCAGGGCGCTTTCACTGGAAGCAGGAGAACTGACACCGACCTCCAAGGTCGTTCGGCATCGGGTCATGGAAAACAACAGCGACTGGGTTGAAGCGCTCTACAAACCCAGCTGTCCGCCACCTACCAAGGCGATCGTCTGTCTTGGCGATTGTTATTAGATGCCGCCGCGACGGGCGGAGAGGAGGGATTACCCATGCATTATGGAATCATCGGAATGGGTCCAGTCGGTGCGACATTTGCCGCTCTTCTGACTGCTGGAGGGAAACGAGTCTCGGTGCTCGACTCCAATCCTCACCGTGCCGAACTCCTGCGCAAAGAGCCGCTCACGATCACCGGAGCCTATAAGAGTGAGGCACAGCTTCAGGAGGTCTTCACTGCTTTTGACGATTTTGTAGCCAGTGATCCGGAAGTGGTTTTGATCGCCATCAAGACGCATGCGTTACGGGATGTATTGGGCCGTGTCAAGAATTCAGCACTCAAGACCAAGGCGCTGGTCAGCTGTCAGAACGGCATTGATACCGAGAAGGAGATTGCTGAAGCCTTTGGCGAGGATCACGCCTATCGAATGGTACTGAACTTTGGTGTGAGCTATTCCGCCGCAAACGAAGTGAGCGTCAATTTTTTGGCCGAACCGCATTTCCTGGCAAGCGTCAGTCGCGGGCAGGGGCAACTGGCTGGAAAGATAGCGGAAGAATTGAATCAGGTCGGCTTTAGAGTCGAACTGATTGACGACATCGCCACAGAGTCATTCAAAAAAGCAATTCTGAATGCCACCCTGAGTAGTATCTGCACACTTACGCGAATGACGATGTCCGAAGTCATGAATGACCCCGAGCTACAAAAAATGGTGCGCGAGATGATCCGCGAGAGTATGTGGATATGCAAGGTTTCGGATGTCGACCTCGGTGAGGAGTTCCTCGACTATGCGGTGGACTACTTAAATAAAGGTGGGAATCACAAACCTTCGATGCTTGTGGATATCGAGCGGGAACGCCAGACGGAGATCGGCTATCTGGCCGGAAAGCTCTATGAATATGCCGCAAAAAAGGACTTACCGGTTCCGGTGACGCAGACGATGTTCTATCTCGTGAAGTCGCTTGAGAAGTCTGTGATGCTGCATAAATATGTGCATGGTTCCAACGAATAAGTGTAATGTTGTGTAATGTAAGAGAGTTCGAGAGAGATACCATGGGAATGCAGTCAGGCCGATCGGTTGGGTGTGTTGCGTTTTCCACGGCATGAACAGATCTATCCAAATGATGGTGAGCGGGCGATCGCCATCCTGGTTTTAGGGCTCGCGCAAGAATAACTTCACATTTTGGCATCTCATCTTCACACCATCTTCGGCCGCTCCTCAATCGCGAAATCCTCAACGTAGGCCCGGCTACGCCTGCGGTTTCGCTCAATCGGCCGCGGCCAAATCTGGTGCAAATCTGAGCGCCAACTTAGCGGATTTATTCTTGCGCAAACCCTTAGCCTCGAGTCAACTGAACTGCGAACGTGAGTGAGTGGCCATCCGGATAGGGCCGGGCGCTGACGCTTCGGTTCAGTTTCCAGTGCCCGCATGCGACCTTGTCCTTCGGCTCCGACAGTTGCCAGGCTTTGACAACGGGGCAAAGGCAGGGGGCCAAAAAGTCGTCGATGTAGCCATGTGAGAGCAGGATTCTCAGAATTCGGCGGCAAGCAGCTGAGAAGGACCGAGTTCTACGTGAAGTCGTCCCGGCCCGCTTTCACGACGACCGGGTGAGGAGCCAGGAGGCATTCACAAGGTGTGTGTCGACAGTCAGCAGCGTTAGCTCGAAGACGAGAGCCGTGGCCGCAAGGAATCGGTCCGCAGGGTCCCGATGGGGCAAATCGACTTCAAGACTCCGCAAAGCCACCTCCCGGTTCAAGGAAGCCTCTCTGAGCGGAAATTCGCGCTGGGCGCAGCCAGCCCAATCTCGGTAAGAGCCCGAAATGCGGACCCTTCCACGGTGCGCCAGCATTCCGAGTTCCCACAATGTAACCGGGGAGAGCCAGCATTGTGCGGAATGCTCATCGATCACCTGGCGCAGCCCGGTGGGGAGACGAATCGATCCGATCAGGTACCAGAACCAGACATGCGTATCCAGGAGAAACCCGCTCAAACCAAGGCCTCCCAGTCATCGGGTGGCAGCGGCTCGAGGATGTCCGAGATTTGCTCTGCCGTACCCTCCATACAGGCAAACGCACTTTCTTTGCCCGGCACCGCGCGGGGCGGCGGCAAAACCTGGGCCACCGGAACGCCTCGCCTTGTGACCAGGAGCGGCTGGCCCGTGCGGCGCACTCGTTCGAGTACCGCCAGGCAGGTGGCTTTGAATTTCGAAATGGCCATCTTCTCCACACGGAAATACTACCATGGACATGGACTATGGTCAATTAACATTTTTCTCCGCTATTCTGCCTCTCTTGTAGAACGTTCCGGGTGTGGGAGAGTGCGAGCGGACATAGGGTTTGCGCAAGAATGAATTTGGCAGAGTTGGCGCTCAGATTTGCAGCCAACAATTGGACGAAACCGCTGGCGTAGCCGGGGCTACGTTGAGGATTCGCGATTGGGGAGCGGCCGAAGATGGTGTGAAGATGAGGATGCCAAAATGTGAAGTTAATCTTGCGTGAGCCAAGGTTGACCTTCAGAGGGGCGAGCGGGGTGGTGGGGTCGGGTGGGGTCTCCATCGGCATCGGAATCGGGTTCGCAATCGCAATCGATTGCAGTGGGCGGAGAGCAATGGGCACACTGTCGATCATCGATAGCGGCCCCGATAGCGATACCGATCCCGATAGCGAGCCCCAAGCAACGCCTGCTCGTGGCAGAGTACTCGCACCGGCGAAAGGTTTGGCCCAACCTCTCTTCCCAGTAGCCCAACGGGCGGCCCACTCCGCATCTTCCCACCCTTGACTCTGTTTCCCAAAGGCCCGGCGGGCCGACATTCGAGTAGCCCGGTCCGTGAGGGCCGGGACACCCGGTGCCCCCCACGTGCCAGGCCCGGAGGGCTGACACATAACGGTAAGCGAGGACAAGATGCCGGCTCAAACTAGCCGCCTCTCCAGTCACTGATGCCCGCGCCTGGTCAATGCAACCCATCTGAGAGGAGATTTCTCCCATTTGAGATTTCATCCCTCGGCCGGTGTCAGCTGTCGGGCTCCAACAACACAGACACGGTTGCGTTTCAACCGCAAGTGACAATCCGTGTTTCTCCCTGCAAGACCGAAAGGTAGAATCAGTGCTTGGGCGATAGTCTTCAGCTCCGGACACTGGCAAGGAAGAAAACAGGAAGAAAATGGAAAGCAGCGTATTCAGACTTCCCACTCGCATCTTTCTCCATCCCGCGGAGAGACTGGCCGCGATCTTGTGCGGCTGCTTCGTCCTGGGCGCAAGCTTTCAAGGATGCGGTCACAATAGTAGGACGAACTACACCACCGACTATGCCTCCTGGAGCGACTACGGCGGGAGCGCGGATGCGGCGCAGTATTCCTCTCTCAAACAGATCAACCGTTTGAATGTGAGCCGGATCGAGGTCGCCTGGTCTTACTCGACCGGCGACCACAACGTCTATTTCTTCGCGCCGCTGGTCGTCGATAACATGGCCTACGTTCTGGCCAGGAACAACTCCATCGTGGCGCTGGACGCGTCGACCGGAGAAGAGATCTGGATCCACCCGGCCGAGCCCGGCACGCCAGCCATGACGAACCGGGGAATCAACTACTGGGAGAGCCAGGACCGCTCGCAAAGGCGACTCCTCTACGCCAGCAACCACTTCCTGCGGGCGCTCGACGCTCGGACTGGAGAGTCGATCGCGTCCTTCGGCAAGGAAGGCCGAGTCAATCTCAAGGCAGGTCTGGGCCGCGATCCGGACAGCCTGTCTCTGGTCCAGTCTCATTCACCCGGGCGAGTCTTCGAGGATTTGCTGATTCTGGGTTCGGCAACCAATGAAGGATACGGCTCGGCTCCCGGCGACATTCGGGCATTCGACGTCCGCACGGGAGAGACCGTCTGGACCTTCCATACCATCCCTCATCCCGGCGAGTTCGGATACGACACCTGGCCTAAGGACGCCTGGAAGACGATCGGCGGTGCCAACGTGTGGACGGAGTTTTCATTGGATGTGGAACGCGGCATCGTCTACCTGCCGGTGGCGAGCGCGAAATACAACTTCTACGGCGCCGATCGTGAAGGAGCCAACCTCTTCAGCAATTCCCTGGTTGCACTGGACGCGCGTACCGGTGAGCGCCTCTGGCACTTCCAGTTCGTCCACCACGATATCTGGGACTACGATCCCGCCACGGCTCCCAAGCTCCTGACGGTCGAGCAGGAGGGTGAGAAGATCGACATCGTGGCGCAGGCCACCAAACAGGGATTTGTCTACGTCTTCAATCGGGTGACCGGCGAGCCGCTCTGGCCCATCGAAGAACGGCCCGTGGCGACCGGTACCGAGATGCCGCGGGAGACTCTCTGGCCGACGCAGCCCTTCCCCACCAGGCCGCCTCCTTTTGCGCGCCAGTCCTTTACGGTGGACGATCTGAACCCGTATCTGGATGAGGAAGAACGCGCCCGCTACCGGGATTACATCCTGGCGGCCCGCAATGAAGGCCTCTTTACTCCACCAGGTCGGACCGACACCGTCCAGATGCCTGGCAACAATGGGGGATCCAACTGGGGCGGCGCTGCCATCAATCCCGACAACGGCATGCTCTATGTGGTGTCCAAGGACCACCCCGCCATGCTCAAGCTGGAGCCGGATCCGGCCCAGCAGATCCCGCCGCCGGAAGAGCCGGAGCTGCGGGGGCGATACCTCTACGATGTCCACTGCCAAAGGTGCCATTCCACCGATGCCCAGGAAACAGACATGAGTGTGTCCTCACTGGCGGGGATACACGACAGGCTGAGCGGGGAGCGGATCTCTGCAATCATCAGAGAAGGCCTGGGGCCGATGCCTGGCTTTCCTGCTCTCTCCGACTCAGATCTGAATCTGTTGAGCGTCTACCTCGAGTATCCGAACCGTGTCCGGGTGCCGGCGCGAGACAAACAGGAGCAGCTCTCTGACAGTGCCCGCTTCGTCAGCGGTTTCGGCCTGATGCGGGCGAGCAACGGCCAATCGCCTATCGGTCCTCCGTGGTCGACACTGACCGCCTATGACCTGAACGAGGGGACGATCAAATGGCAGATTCCTCTGGGCGAAGTGCCGGAGCTGGCTGCAAGAGGCATCAGGAACACC
>JBHHYX010000005.1:0-35870 GCA_046757765.1 Acidobacteriota bacterium
CTTTCCGCCCTCAACGCCACCAAGAATCAACAGATTTCCAACAAACCAGCCACCGACGCCCGTTCAAAAAACCGCGTTTTCTAGTGACCACTAACACTCCGTGCTTAGGGGTGCCGAAAAATCCAAGAGGGGTGATGCTCCAGGGCTTGATCAGATCGTTTCTTCTCGTGTCAAGGAAGTCTGTGTTCGCAATCTCTTTGGGCTCGACATCAATCCATTTCTGGTTAGAACCTGCCAAATGAACCTGGTGATGCACGGCGATGGATCCGCTAATGTCTTTCAAGCAAATTCAGCTTGGTCGCCGAGTGAGTGGGACGATCCCGAAGCATCCAAGCGGCTGAAATACAACAAAGCGGACATTGTAATCACTAATCCCCCGTTCGGCGGAAAGGCGATGACTGACGATCCGCATGTGCTCTCTCGTTACCAACTGGCAGCCTTTGACGTCAAAAACGTCCGCAACGTTCTACCGGCTGAGCAGTTATTTGTCGAAGCCTCCTTAAACTTTCTGAGACCGGGAGGAATTCTGGCAATCGTCCTTCCCGACTCAATACTGAACAATCCCGGTCTTGAGTTTATTCGCAAATGGCTCCTGATGCGGACCCGGATTATCGCCAGCGTAGATCTTCCTAAGGAAACCTTCGCCACAAGCGGCGGTGTTCCTAATCCGAGCGTCTTGATAGTCCAGAAACTGTCTCAGGCTGAAGCTAAAATTTCCGAGTCTGGTTCATTGAGCAACTATGATGTCTTCATGGCGATCCCCAAGACAGCCGGAATTGATAAGAGAGGCAATCCGGTATATAAGAGGTCTCCGGAAGGTTTCAATGTTCTTGATGACACTTCCGAGCCGATCCGTAATGATGAGATTTCACTGGTCGCAGATGCGGTTTTCGCATTGGATGAGCCGTGGGCAAACTGGATAAGAAACAAGCGGAAGCCAGTGTTGAAGTTGAGGCTTTCTCTGTAAACACGCGGTGGGTAGCACAGTCCCTTCGCCTCGACGCCAGTTATTACAATCCTAGATTGGCAAAGGCGATGACTGCGCTGAAGCGGTCCGGCTTTACAATCATGACTCTGGGTGAGTTAGTAGAACGGATTTTCATTCCGCCTCGCTGTGGCCGAGTCTACGTGACGGACGAAGAGCATGGTATACCTTTCTTGCAGGGAAGTCACATAGTTCATCTAGTACCGGCAGGTTTGAAGCTGGCTTCGAGACGCGCACAAAAGCATTTGGACAAACTGACGATGCTGAATCGGCTTCCATGTGGCAGAGCCTCTCCTTCGGGGCTAACTATAAGGCCGCCTACTGCATGGCGGTCTGCCCGGCAGGCGAGGACGTGATTGCTCCATTTTTGGCTGATCGCAAAGGTTATCTCAAGGACACCGTCCGACCCTTACAGCAAAAAGAAGAGACCATTTACGTGGTTGCGGGCTCCGATGCCGAAGCCCACGTTGCCGTGCGCTTTCCGAATAAGAGGGTCAAGCCGGTCGGCGGTAGTCTTCGACCGCGCTCGATCGACCGATTCTTAAAAGGGTTGCCCCTGGTATTCCAGAGAAATCAATCCGAAGGACTCGATGCCACTTACCATTTCACCTTTACTGGGAGGGAGAAGCGCAAGGCCACCATCGTCATACGGGATAAAGCCTTGCGGGTAGAGGAGGGGCATCTTGGGGAAGCCGACCTCCAGATCAGCGCCGACAGCCGCACGTGGGTGAGTTTTCTCGCCAGGGAGCGAAGTCTCGTCTGGGCCTTCCTGCGGCGGAAGATTCGCTTGAAGGGCTCTCCTCGACTCTTCTTGGCGTTTGGCCGATGCTTCCCTTCATGACCCCGTGTATTCTCTCTCCTGTCTGTGGTAAAAAGACCGCATTTCCGGCGTTCGGATGCCTTTTCGGGCACGCCTGACTGCAAGGAGGATTCCAATGGCCCGCAATACGAGTAAACTGGCACCCGGCTGGTGGGACTACACCACGCTCGATCCTGAGATTCTGGAGGACGCGGCAAAGCTCGATGCCAACGACCTCATGCAGCTGTCCCGGCCTGGATTTGAGGTCACTTATTACGAAACTCTGCAGGAATTCTACCTGGCCGAGGCACTCGAGTACGTCTGGGCCTGGAAACAGGCGACTCGAAGTCAAGGTGCCGGGATTTGCGGGCCCATCGGACCGACCGAACAACTGCCACTGGTGGCCCAGCTGGTCAATGCCCTGGACTTGGATCTCGAACACGCCCACTTTTGGGGTATGGACGAATGGGTGGAGGAGGGCCGGCCCGTCTCGATCCATCATCCTCTTTCCTTTGCCAGGACGGATCTGGAACTCTGTTTTAGTCGAATTCGGCCCGATCTGCGGATGCCGGCGGCCAACATGCACTTTCCAACCGGCAGCCTCTCCGCCTACAGCCGGACCTTCGATGAGATGCGCTGTCTGGTCATGCAGGGGGGGCAGGGTGAGGTGAAGCATTGGGCTTTCAATGATCCCCCGCGGCGGGAGGGTCGATACCAGGAGTCGCCACCCAGCCCCGAAAAGTACCGGCAGTTGCGCACTCGGGTGGTCGACCTGCATCCGGTCACTGTCATTCAGAATGCCCGTACCTCGGGAGGAGGAAATGTTTCCCTGGTTCCCACACAAGCTGCCACGGTGGGCCCGGTGGAAACCTGGAAGACTGAAAAAGTTTCCATCTGGCAGGCTGGAATACACGACAGCCCCTTCGGAATGCGACTCACCGCTCTGATGATCTCAAAACGGATTCCCGATTCCTCCGTCCCCATATCGCTGTTGGCCGACCATCCCAATGTCCATTTCCACTATTATCGAAAAGCGATCGGGAATGTGGGAGTCGAAATGCATTAGCTGTTTGCCGCCGAATTCTGAGAATTTTACTCTCAGATGCGTTGCCTTGGACGACGTATGCCCCCTTGTCAGAGCCTGGCAACTGGCAGCAGCCGAGGGACAAAATTTCGTGCCACACTGTAAACTGAACCGAAGCGTCAGCGCCCGGCCCAATCCGGATGGCCACTCACTTACGTTCGGGTTCAGTGACCTGGCGGCAGAATCGCTCAACCTGGGGAATCGAAATTTCAAATATCTTTGGTTAGATTTAGAAGGGTCACCGCCCAGCACCCCTCATCGGGGGACCCGAAATGGCTGGCGGAATCTCGGAATGGAGAAGGCGGACGATTACCCAGTCACTTCCTCCCAGCCCCTTCTGGAAAGATCCCAGTAGAGGATGGCGGCTGCGAACACTCCTAAGACAAGCAGCAGGCCTCCCAGGGCATATTCGCCGAAAATGATTTTTCCGACGCCAAAAAGAGCCGTGTAGACGAGGACAACTCCACAAATCCAGTCCAGAAAAAGCCAGACGAAACCCGAGTCAGCCTTCACCTCCGGAACTTCTTTTTGCACTTGACTCCAGCCAATCCCACCTGGACGGACGCGTCGATAAAACTCATGCAGACGGCTGCGTTCCACCGGAGGAGTCAAAAACGTCACCGAGACCCACACCAGAGTCGTCAGACCTACGATGTAAAAGAGAGACTCGGGAAATGTGACTGAAGTGTACAGTTTGATATAGGCATAGAAAAAGAAGGGCGTGATGGTGGCCGCCAATTCGCTCCAGGCATTGATCCGCCACCAGTAGAAGCGAAGAATCAGGACCAGCCCCAACCCGGCACCCGCCTCGATAATGAATTGCCAGGCGCCTGAAATCGTCTGGATCAACAGGGTCACCACGATGGAGGCGACCATCACCAACAGTGTGGTCAACCGCGACACCAGAACATAATGCTTCTCAGAGGCGGATGGGCGCAGAAAGCGCTTGTAGAAATCGTTGATGACGTAGGAAGTCCCCCAATTCAACTGGGTGGCGATCGTCGACATATAGGCGGCAAAGAAGGAGGCCACCAGCAGGCCTTTCAGCCCGACCGGCAGAAAATCGCGCATCGCATAGACGTAACCCAGCTTTCGGTCCTCCGGAGCAAGATCCGGATAGAGCACCAGCGAGGCCAATCCCACCAGGATCCAGGGCCAGGGCCGCAAACAGTAGTGTGCGATCGTGAACCACAGAGTCGCCAGCAGTGAGTGCTTCTCATCTTTGGCCGACATCATTCTCTGGGCCACAAAGCCCCCGCCTCCGGGTTCCGCTCCCGGATACCAGGCCGCCCACCACTGGACAAAAATGTAGGCGATAAAGGCGCTGGCGCTCAGGGCCAGGACTCCACCGGCGACACTCTCCAGGCCTGAACCGACCACCGGAGTAAATCGAAAGACCGATTCGGGCAACAGCCTCTTCAGTCCGGCGATGCCTCCAACCTGGGGCAGATCGAGGACCACGAAGCAGAGAATAAGCGTCCCGGCCATGGCCAGGACAAACTGAACGGCATCGGTGACTGCAACGCCCCACAGCCCGGAGAGCGCCGAGTAGACGGCCACAAACACCATAGCGCCGAAAACATAGTAGCGAACCGTCTCTTCAGAAATGCCAAACATCCCCACCAGGATCGAGGCCATGGCCAGATTGACCCAGCCCATGATGATCGTATTGATGAAGAGCCCCAGATAAAGAGCTCTGAAGCCGCGCAGGAAGGATCCGGGCCTTCCCGAGTAGCGAAGCTCGATGAACTCCACATCAGTCAACACCCCCGCCCTTCTCCAGAGGCGGGCAAAGAAGAACACGGTGAACATCGAGCCAAACAGAAAATTCCACCACAACCAGTTTCCCGCAATCCCGTTCCGGGCCACCAGCTCAGTCACGGCTAAGGGTGTGTCGGCCGCAAAAGTCGTGGCCACCATGGAAGTTCCAGCCAGCCACCAGGGAAGATTCCTCCCCGACAGAAAAAACTCATCGATGTTTTTCCCGGCTCTTTTGGAGTAGTAAGAGGCTATCCCGAAGCTGAGAAGGAAATAAGCGGCAACGATGACCCAGTCGATAGTGTGCATAGACGTAGCCTTATATGTGGGTGAGGAACAGGAGTCAAGCTCCCTCCGTGTCCCGATCGGAACCGCGCAACGACGCGCGGCAGTCTGATAAGATGGTTTCAGAGGAGTCCAACTGAACTGAACAGCGGACTCTGTCAAGAGATTGCATCGGAGCCGCAATGAAGAAGCGCGAATATCTTGCTTTTCTCGTCTCCTTTTTTTGCCTCACGAGCTGGCTTTCCGCCCAGGCCCCTTTGGTGGGGATAGGAGACAGCATTGGAGAGGGCGTCCAATCAGCCGATGCCAGTTTCCGGACACAGCCTTTCACCTATCTGACCCGGGTGGCGTCGAAGATGGGCGTCAGATTGCCCCTGCCGTTGATTCGAAGCGGCCCCCTGGGGGTGGTGGGGGAAACCAACCGGCGCTCCCGGCTACAACCTTCCCTGGAGGCTCTCAACCTTTCGGTCTCGGGGGCAGACGCGAATTCCCTGCTCAACGACAGGGCGGATGCGCTTTCGGAAGAGGAGATCCGCTCGGAAACCGATCTGGTTCTGTTTCCCCGTGTGGGCAGCCAGATGGAGATCGCTGAGGCGCTGCGGCCCTTGACCCTCCTCTGCTGGATCGGTAACAACGATACGCTCAGCGCAGCCACCGACTGGACGGACCTGGATGCTTCGCAGATGACTTCGGTCGCGGACTTTGCCGCCCAGTTCACCGAGATCGCCGATCGGCTGGGCGCCTTGCAGACTCGCGTCGTGCTCGCCAACATCCCCGACGTGACGGCCATCGGCTTTCTCTTCGACCGCCAGGATCTGATCCATTTCCTGGGTTCCGATTTTGGCTTGGCGGAAGGGAGTTACACGACCCTTCCCACGATGCTCATCCTCTCGCTGGGCTTTGGCGATCGGCTGATTCAAAATCCGGACTTCGTACTGGACCCGTCCGAGGTGAGCCAGATCCGCGAACGAACCGAGATCTTCAATCAGATCATCCAGGAGGAGGCGAGTCGCATCGGGTCCGCGGTGGTCGACATCCACACGATTTTCAATGACATGGTGGCCGATCCACCCACTCTTTTCGGCGTCACCATCAGCCGCCGCTTTCTGGGCGGCGTCTTCAGCCTGGATGGGGTGCATCCCTCCAATCTGATGCACGCCCTTGTCGCCAATGCCTTCATCCAGGCTCTCAACAACCGGTTTCAGTTGGCGGTACCTCGGCTGACAACCGCTGAGCTGGTGCGGGTCTTTTTCGAGGATCCCTTTATCGACAAGGACGGCGACGGCCGGGTGCGGGGACGTTTCGGGGCCGGCCTGCTGGAGACGCTGGCTCCACTGCTCGGTTTCTCCGGGGACCCAGACGAATTCACCTTCCAGCAACAGGCCCACCCGTCGCCAAAGACACGGGCGGACCGTCTTTTTCGAGCTTACCGCAAGCTGGGCGGAGAGTCGGTCCTCTCACCCGAGCCCACCCAGGCGGAAGTCATCGCCCTGTTCCAGGACATCTTTTCGCTCCACTGAGGGCGAACTCGATTCCGATACCGATGAAGACCCGGCTCCCCCACCGGGCTGGAGGAGGCCCGGACATCAGGCGACGCTGCCGCGCGCGACGACCCACTCAACAGGTTGCCCCGTGACTTCGGCAATGAGGTCGTAGTCGCTGTCATAGTGGAGGACGGTCAGGCCGGCGGTCTCCGCCACTGCGGCAATGATCAGGTCAGGGATCGGGACGCGGTGCCGACCGCCCCGCGAAAGCTCGCCCTGGACGTCTGTGGCACGAACGAACGCCTCCTGGGTCACCGGAGCTTGGTGGTAGGCAAGTCGTCGCCGGCGCCGAATCCGCTGGTGCTCGTCATGATTCTTGGCGCTGTAGAGCACTTCGAGGTCGATGATCGCGCAGGTCGCAGCGGCACCGGACTCGATGATCGGGGCCAACCGCCTCCGCACCGGCTTGTGAATCATCCGCGCCAGAGCGCTCTTATCGATCAGGTAACGAGTGGTCAATGACGCCAGGCTCCTGCCATAACGTCGTCAGCGGTCAGCTCCATCCCATCCATCTTCGCAAGAGCCTGGATTTCCTCCCGCCTGGCTCTTACGCGCAAAACTTCCAGGAAAGCCTGCTCGATGGTGTCTTTGATAGTCTTCGTTGAGAGGACCTCTTGCACGGAGCTGAGTAGCCCTTCGTCGATGGCGACACTTGTTTTCCTCGTAGCCATAGATCCACCTGCTCTTCAGATATCCACATTGTATATTTCATGATATCATATTCTATCCGTGAAAGGAGTCCTTGAGCTGAAGGAAGCGAGGATTTTTGGCGGCCTCTCCCTACCAAAATGGGGTGGGCCACGAAAAGGGAGTGTCCCTTTCTGGTTTTTCTTCCCTGTTGTTGGAAATTGAGAACCTGGAGGCAGGTTGCTATTGCGGAGCCGAATGCATCCGTCCTGGCTGTACAGTATGCCTGCGCGGGCCTCCCTCGCAAACCTTGTCAGGGCGGCGCCCTCGACTCCCCATGACTAATAAAGCCTGTGAGAAATGCGGGCTAACCTGAAGCCACCTTGATGACGACGAAGGTGGCGTCGTCCTGGGGGCGGCTGGAGTGGGAGCGGCGGGCGACTTCTCGGGCCAGGATCTCGGAGATCTCAGAGGCGCTGCGCAGCGCATTGGGGCGCACCAGGTCTTCCAGACCTTGCCCACCGAGCTCCTCACCATCTGCCTTGCGCAGCTCGGTCAACCCATCCGTGTAGAGAATCAGCAGGTCCCCGGGCAGGAGGAGGACGCGTTCCTCCGAATAGGTGGCTTCCGAGAAGGCCCCCAGGAGAATTCCACCGCAACGCAGCCACTCTGAACGCCCGTCGGCGCGTAGCAGCAAGGGGGGGTTGTGGCCTGCGTTGCTGTAGGTTAGGACCCGATTTGTTTCGTCGAAAACACCGTAAAAGCAAGTGACAAAGCGGCTGGGATCGGTGGTTTCCCAGAGCAATCGGTTGACTTTGGAGAGGATGGCCCCGATGCTGAAATTATTGCGGATCTCGGCCAGCAGAGCCGACCGGAAGGCGGCCAGGATGAGCCCCGCGGAGATGCCCTTTCCCGAGACATCCCCGATCACGATGCCCCACTGTCCGGCCACGATCGGGATGAGATCGTAGAGGTCACCGCTGACCATGCGGGAGGGTACGTTGCGGGCCGACAGCTCGAGACCGCTGATTTCGGGCATCTTGGCGGGCAGGAATCGAAGTTGAATCTCGCGGGCGATCTTCAATTCGCGTTCCAGCTGGCTCTTCTCCACAACCGAGGCGTGGGTGTGGGCCCTTTCAATCGCCAGGCTGGCATGGTTTCCGAAGAAGGTCAGCAGTTCAAGGTCGTCCTTCGAGTAGGCTCCGCTCTCATCCGAGACGAGTGTGAAGAGGCCAAGGAGACGGTCCCGGCTCTTGAGCGGAATCAACATCACGGATTGGGTGGTTGCCCGAATGGTCGAATAGACTTCTCCGTAGTCCTGTCGTGAAAGGAGCGTCGACCGGGAGCCGAGAGCGCTCCAATGGGCGTAGATCTCATCCGCCTTGGTGCGCAGTTGCTCCAGATCCTGAACGTTGGTGCCATAGACCGTGATGCGCCGACCCTCTTCATTCACCGGAAGTAGAATCATGACGGCCGCGTCACAATCAATCACCTCCTTGACCCGTGAAAGAATCTCCCCCAGGATCTCATCCAGATCAAAACTGGTATTCAGGCTGCGAGCGATCTCACGGAGATGTCCCTCCTCTTTTTTCCTGCGCTCGGCCTCCTCGGCCAGAAGGAAGTTATTCAAGAAGAGAGCCATATGGGAGCTGAGGGCTTCCAGGTATTGGCGATCGGACTTGGAGAATCCGGATTCGCCGGATCGATTAATCACTTCGACGGTGCCCAGCACCTGGTTTTCCCGCATAATCGGTGCCACCATCGCGGTGCGGATCGGCTCGATGATCGGAAACTCGGGGAAAGCCTGCGCGCTGATATCTTGAGCGTCGAAACGCAGGCAACGTCGGGCCTGGATGGCTTGAGAGCTGAAACCTTCGCCCGGGACGACCGTCCTGCCGCGCAAGGCCTCGGGGGTCTGGTAGAAATACTCCTGCTTGCGTCCATCGAGTATTGAAAACGCGACATGACTGGCACCCAGCTCCCGCTTGAGGAGTTGGGTGAAGGCAGCTAGAAGCTGGTCTACGGTGGAAGCCCGATGAGAGTCCTTGAGGTCTCCCAGAAGCGCTACCTTCTTTCGCCAGAAGGCGGGGTAGCGGTGTCTCTTACTGGATGTGTGTCCCATAGGCAATACTCCACCCGGAGGTGGACTCCGTATCAGGGTTCCCGCGGCCGTGAACGCGCCTTACTTTCGCACGATCAAAAAGATACCCGCCTCGGGCAAAGGCGCGGACAACCCCTCCTATCTTCTCAGGTTGACAGCTTCGCCGTCGAGGTTTCGAGTGGGGAATTTCGCCGCATCTTCCGGCCCGTTGCGCGGGCGGGCCCCCAAAAGGAACAGGACCGTTTTCTTGTTGACATTCGCAAATTGAAGAGGTATGGTTTGGGTTTTAGCGGCCCATACGCGTGGAGTTCGCTCCCCGGGGATCTGACCGGCGGATTCAACCCTTCCCGCAAACAAGGTTTTGGCTGAGGCGGAGGCGCCGACAAAGGAGGCTTCCTTCCAGCGAGGTCCTGAGTGCTTGACGCCGCGCGGAATCGCTCAATTTAGCCGAATACCCATTACATGTCAACGGGGAGCACAAGCTTTCGCTTGTGAGTTTGTCTAGAGGCGGGGAAACTTTTTCCAATCCATTCCGGGAGGTGCAACAATGAAACTGAAGTTTGTAAGGAAAGCGTTTGTGTTGGCGTGCTTGGCCGTGTCTCTGGCCGTGCTCTCATGGGCCCAGTCCGGCAAGAGGCTGCGGGGAAATGAGTTTCCCATCCCCAATCAGTGGGTCGTGGAGCTCAACCAGGACGCGGCTCGCCCGACTGATGCCGATGTCCGGCGATTAGCGGAGGTGCTGGTGGCTCAGCATGGCGCCCTTCCCAGCGATCTTCTCCACGTGTATCACGCCGCCATCAGGGGTTTTTCCGTAAGGATGTCGCGGGCCCAGGCGCAACAGCTGCTGCTGGACGATCGGGTCCAGAGCGTAGAGGCAGACGGCCGGGTGTTTGCGACGGCCAGTCAGAGTGGTGCCACTTGGGGCCTGGATCGGATCGATCAACGGGACCTCCCTTTGGACAACACCTATGTCTACAATCAGGACGGCAGCGGCGTCCACGCCTACATTATTGACACCGGCATCAGGACCACCCACACGGAGTTCGCTGGTCGTGTCGGCAACGGCTTTACTGCCATCGGCGGGGGGGTTGAAGACTGTAACGGTCATGGAACGCATGTCTCGGGCACGGTGGGCAGCACCACCTATGGTGTGGCCAAGAATGTCACTTTGCACCCGGTCAGAGTGCTGGACTGCGGCGGTTCCGGCAGCACTTCTGGTGTGATCGCAGGTGTGGACTGGGTGACCAGCAACCACCTTTCTCCGGCCGTGGCCAACATGAGCCTGGGTGGCGGAGCTTCCACCTCCCTGGACAATGCCGTCCGCAGCTCGATCACGTCCGGAGTGACGTATGCGGTGGCGGCCGGAAACAGTAACCGCGATGCCTGCCGGGAATCTCCGGCGCGCGTTGCCGAAGCGTTGACGGTCGGTTCGACGACGAGCTCCGATGTCCGGTCTTCATTTTCCAACCGCGGCAGGTGTGTCGACCTCTTTGCCCCGGGTTCGGACATCACTTCGACCTGGTTCAGCAGCGACACGGCGACGGCGGTGCTGAGCGGGACTTCAATGGCCTCCCCCCATGTGACGGGTGTGGCGGCGCTGTTTCTGGAAGCCAACCCGAGTGCTTCGCCCGCCACCGTCTTCAACGCCATCATTGACAATGCGACTTCCGGCAGGCTGAGCAGTATCGGCTCCGGCTCTCCCAACCTGCTGCTCTACAGTTTGTTGTCGGGTGGACCGGGACCGGGACCGGATCCGACCGAACTGCAGGACGGCGTACCGGTCAGCGGCTTGTCCGCCACCACCGACCAGGGACTCGATTTTTTCCTCAATGTTCCGGCCGGTCAAAGTAGCCTCGACTTCTCCATTTCAGGAGGCACCGGGGACGCCGACCTCTATGTCAAGTTCGGCAGCCCCCCCACGCTCTCCAGTTACGACTGCCGGCCTTTCCTGACCGGCAATAATGAAACCTGCTCCTTCACCTCGCCAAGCGCCGGCACCTGGTACGTCATGGTGCACGCCTTCTCGAGCTTTTCGGGAGTGACACTGGTGGGCGATTATCAGGATGCCGGCGGCGCACCCTGCACGGGCTGTGAGCAGTTCAGTGGTTTTCTGAGCGGCACGGGCGACGAAGAGTTTCAGCCCAACGGGACCTTCTATTTCAGTGATCCCGGCCTTCAACAGGGTTGGTTGGAAGGACCGGCCGGCACCGACTTCGACCTCTACCTCTGGAAGTGGAACGGCCGCCGCTGGGCCACAGTCGCCAGCTCCACGAGTTCCAGTTCCTCCGAACAGATCTCTTACAATGGGAGTTCCGGCTATTACGCCTGGAGAATCGTTTCCTTTAGTGGAAGCGGCAACTATGACTTCTGGCTGGATCGACCCTGATCCACATGGATCCGCCTGCTCCCCGCCACGGCGATGGGAGCAGGCGGACCGAGGAGATCTCTCCCCTCCCCCCCCGAGGAATGGCGCTTCGGACAGGCCGCGCTAGTGGCCCGCATTTCTCACAAACGACGCGCGTTTCCACCGACTCGCCGCGTCTTTTCAGCGCAGCGCTTCCGGAGCCTCGCTGCAACCCCCATGCGGAATACGGGTTATGGAGCGATCTCAATGGTCTTGGAGAGAACACTTCCGGCGGCATCGAACTCGAAACCCGCTTTGGTGACCCCCTCCACCGTCAAGGTGTAAAGTCCCGGACCCACACTGTCCGTCCGAAACAATCCCAGACCGGCGGCACCCGTCGGTCCCCTCTGCTTGAGGCTGGACCCGTCCGGAAAAGTCCAGGTGGCCGAAACCTGGGCGACGGGTACCCGAGCGTCGTTTTCATCCAGCACGAGCACGAGGCCCACCAATCCTCCTCCGGCGACTTCCCGCAAGGCGATTCCAGCCGACCGCATCATCGACGGATTGGCGCAGAGGGCCGGGATGTCGAACGCCTCGGTTCCGTCGCTGACGCTGGAGGAACTTCCGGCATCGGCACTGACCCCCAGTCCCCGTTTGGCGAACGCTTTCCAGATGAGGCAGCGGTTGGCGCCCAGATTGTTGGTCAGATCGGCCAGCAGGATGGCGTTGCGCCCGTCAACAAAGCTGGGGCTGCAACTTTGCAGCTTCATGCCGTCCGTGACCAACTGGATGGCGAGGTTGTTGCCCCCGAGACCGTTGTAAAGGTCGGGGTCAAAGCCATATTCGTCCACCAGATTCCAATACATCTCCCACACCATCGCGGTCCAGACGGAGCCCACGCCGTGGGGAATGCTGACGCTGGCGATGTCGGCGTAAGTTTGAGGATTGACGGCCAGGTCGGTGCTGTACGGAAAGAGACGGATGCCGGAGCCGTCCAGCGGTTGGAAGGTCACGTAGGTACCCACGGGGCGAGCATCCGACCCCGTATCGGAAGGCTTGGCGGTGAGGGCCAGCGCCACGAAGTCACTCCAACCCTCGCCCATCTGTTCGTCGTTGAAGAGGCAGCTGACGGTGCTGGGGCCGCCTGTGAGCCGGTTGGAGATGCCGTGTGTGTATTCGTGGGCAATGATCCCGTTGTCCAGGTCGCTGTCCCGGTTGATCACCGTGGCCCCGCCCTTCTTGACCGTCGCATTGACGCCAACGCCAAGCGCGCCCTTGATGGTGGCGCCATCACTCTGGCCGATGAAAACCGATGGGATGGTGATAGTGGGATCAGTGCCTCCCATGGTGAGCACGTCATCTCCCTGATTGTTAGCCACGATGGCGGCAATCGCCCCCACATTCTGCGCGTTCTTGACCTTAACGGTGAAATTGCAGTCGCCCCGGTCGATGAGAGCGATGTTACCGTTGATGGCGCCGCCGTTGATCAAGGGCTCGCAGGCGTCACTGCTGGTTCCGGTGCCGTCGTCGGCCAGGACCACGTCACTGGTGAGGCCCGTCTCATCCAGGCTGGGCCCGAAAGTCGCTCCACCGGCGACATAGTCTCCGGCAATGGAGGCGGGGGAATGGACCGTCACCAGGTGATCGGCGGCAGGCAGCCAGATGAACATCTGCATGCGAGGATCGAACCCGTCCGGCGGAGTGCTGAAGTTGGCGTTGTTGAACCCGGAGCCATCCTGCGCGTCGGCCTGAACCGGGTCGCCGCCGATGCCGCCCCTTCCGTAGTCGTTCTCTTGGAAATTACCGGAAGCTTCGTCGAATCCATACTGGTAGAAGACGTCGTGAAGAATGTTGTTCCAGTAGAAGAGATTGGTGATGGCGGCCTCCTGGTTGGTGCCGTCGGCGGGCTGAAGAGCCGAATCCCAGGCGAAATCAAAGAGCAGGCCGGCTCCACCGTCAGGGCGAAAGCCTCCGCGGTTGTTGGCATCCGCATCTTCCTGGGCGAAAACGTTGTTGCCACGTGTATCGGTGAATTCGGCTCCCGCCACGGCGTCGGTATCGTGCCAGCCAAAGGGCGACGCCACGGGGTCGGACGGGTCGGACACCAGGGCGTGGGAGGCGCCGGTGTCCAGAGGATGCTCGAAAGGAAGTGGGAAAACCCGGTATTGCGCAGACGCCCCCAGGCTGCTTTGCAGGGCGCTGAATCCCCTCACGGCCGGGCCCCGCGACGCCCCTCGATCCTTGGCCGAAACTCCGCTGGTCTCGTTGACGGTCCAATTATTCTTAGACAGAACCTCACCGCTCACCGCGTCCACCCTGAGATGCCACCAGTTCAGGTGACTGGGCAGCCGCAGCACCACGCTCCAGGCCAGGCGCACGGATCGACCGACCGGCTGGTAAACCAGCTTAACGGGAATCTGGTCCTCTGAAATACCGCCGCCCGAAAGAAGCACTTCCCGCGCCCGCCCTCCAATGGAACGAACGATCCGCAACGGCGTGGCGAGGCTCAAGTTAAGATGCCTGGCGGAACTCTCCACCGCCTCGACAGGGGAGAGGGCGGGCGTACCGGTGTTGGAGAGCCGCCGCAAGTTGGAGACGAAATGGTTCCCCAGGTTAATGATGGAACCGTCAACAGCCACGTTGATATTGATGCTGCCGTTGAAAACCTCGATCCCGTTCAGGCGCTGGCGCAGATGAATGCTGGTCATCTGGTTGTGTCGGGTCAAGGAGCGATCCGTGACCACCCAATCAGCCAGATCATCTTCAGTCAACCCGAGCTGGGAGCGGTTCTGGCGGATGTAGCCCAGCGCAATGTCCAAGGCGTCTCCATCATTGGGTCCCGTCAAGAAATGAACGACGCCTGAGCTGGACTGATCCTGGGCCACGCCGGCGCTCCAGAACAAGGTGATTGTCATCAAAAGACACATCAATCGCAAGGGTTTGACAGTTCTCAAGGTCTTTCCTCCTATGGGTTCTATGTCGTTATTGTGAAAGCCACGCTTCGTCGCCAGCCAAGGGATAGCGACACTCCCTGGCCGAGAGGACTCACCCGAAAGCAGTCACACTGCTTCGCGACCAAGCCACGGCCCCGGACACGAGCGCGGCTCCCACCCGACCCGATACTCTGTTTTCTCCTGTGGGAACTCGAAAGGGAAAAGACTCGACCCCGTTCAGGGTGCCTTGATCCTCCCAGATCCAACACCGTTTCCTGCTTGCGCTCGATCAGCCACGGGTCCCTGCCGAAGGACGGGTTTTCCAGAGGGGCTCCAACTTGGGCACTCCCCGTCGCCCCAACGAGGGATGGGAAATGCGGGCTAAACCCGGATGGTTCTCCCCGTGTAGCTGGTCGTGATCCATTCAACACCCTTAATAAGGCGTGCAATTCGTCGCAGCTCGCTCAACAGCGCCCGTACCAGCATCCGTCCCGGTTTCCGAAAGACACAGTAGTCTTCCCTCACTGCCACGTGGAGCACTGTGATTTTCGCGCTGTCCGTTCGGAAATAGAGGATGGCGCCAATCAATTCGCGATCCCCCTCCCCCGACCTCTCAAAGGCAAAGAGAGTCTGTAAATCTGGGAGCTCGCGAACCCTGATGTTCAATTTGCCGTTGTCGCTTGATATCTCCGGTGGGCCGAAGTGATCAAGAGACTTGAGAATACTCGACTCAATGGTCCGTTGCAGGGGATTGAAAAAGAGCAGCGACTCCAGGTTTTCTCGCTGTTCCGGCTTCAAGACCGAAGAAAAGAAGATCTCAGACATTCCCCTCACACCCTCTCCCGTTGCGATTGGCGGTGGCGTGGGAGTTCCCAGAACGGAAGTGCTTCGGTCTCCTCACCCATCTTCTCCAACCTCGGAGTCCTTCGAGTCGATCGCGTCAAGCTCCGCCAGTGCTCCCCGATCTCGTCGATTCCAAGGGTCGGACCGGCAACAGCCGAGGATCCCTCAAAGCAGCATTGCCGACGACTCGATCCCAGCAAACCCGCACTCTGCCCTCGCCAATGACCGAAAGCTCGTTGTTCGTTAATGAAAAGCAAATCGCGTGCCAGCTGGCCACACCTCCACAACTGACACGAGGTCTAGAGATTAACACAAAACACTCGATTGTCAAAGGGCAGGCATTTACCCAGAATGTGCAAGATCCACCCTTTGCACCGGGCATTTTGCCCCCCCTGTCGGGGTCCGGAGGTCAGGGGCCGAGAGATCGCCCCCTGCTGGGGCTCAGCCGGCATGGCTTCATGAAGGGTTTGTAACCGTGTGTCTTCGCCTTCCCGGTGGGGCTCACATACAAGCGCTCCGCCGGCCAGGGCAATGCCGGGTGCGGGTACGTGTACGGGTACGTGTACGACCGAGACGAAAAACACTCCCTCCCCAACTGAACCCCAACTGCTCCGGATGGGCCGGGCGCTGACGCTTCGGTTCAGTTTACATGGAGTCGTCGTCGCCAAGGTCACTGAACCACGAACGTGAGCGAGTGGCCTTCCGGATGGGCCGGGCGTGAGCAATGCGCAGCTAGCTCGGGATGTTCAACAGCCGCGCCGCGTTGCCCCCGAGAATACTTTCCTTTGCCTCTCGATCCAGGCCCAGACAGTCAATGCTTTCGAGCATTCTTGGGAGACTTCCGATCTGATGAGGATAGTCGCTCCCGGCCAACAGGTGATGGGCGCCCGCGAAGTCGATTGCAAGTCGCAGGGCCCCGGGATCGAAATTCACCGTGTCGTAAAAAAACTCCTTCAAATACTCGCTGGGAGGCCGGCTGATGTTTTTTCTGCATTCCTGAAAAGCGTGGTAGCCCCGGTCCAATCTCTCGGCCAGATAGGGGATGGCGCCACCGAGATGGGCCAGAACCCACCGGATTCCTGGAAATCGCTCCACCGTGCCGCTGAAGACCAGCTTGGCCGCCGCCAGGGTGGTATCGAAAGCGAATCCGACCAGGGGCATGAGCCAGTATTCGGTCATCGTCTGCACTCCTACCGGATAGATCGGGTGGATGTAGAAGACCGTCTCCAGCTCCTCTGCCACCTCGTACAGCGGCCAGTAACGCCGGTCGGTCAGGGAAACGCCATTGACGTTGCTGAAAAGCATGAAGCCCTTCATCCCCAGATCGGTGACCGCGCGCTCCAGTTCCCCAACCGCGGCCTGGGAGGCGTTCATGGGAAGGGTGCCCAGGACGGTGAAGCGCTCCCCATGCTCTTGCTGGATGCCGGCCAGTGCATCATTGACCAGTGAGGCCAGCTCAATAGCCCTGTCGGGAGCCTCAATCTGCGTTCCCGGGGAGGTGAAAGTGAGAACCTGTTTATCGATTCCGGCTCCTGCCAGAACGGTCTTGCGGAAACCAATATCCCGGTGTCCCCGAACGATGATGTTGTAATCACCCGGGTAGTGGAGCAAGGGGTTGCCTTCCGAGTCGAAGGTAGTTTCGAAGTTGCTCCCTCCGGTCCGCAAGGCCTCCAGGTACTCGGGTGGGTAAAAATGATTATGGAAGTCGATGACAGTCATTGCGCTCCTCCTCTATTCCGGGGTTTTCTGGTCCAAAGATAATAGGTGGGCAGACCCACGGCCACAAGCGACAGTCCCATCAGGCTGTCGACGGGATCGGCCACGATTTGTCTCCCGGCGATCACGAATGACGCGACAATGAAAACCGCGGGGACCAGAGGATAGCCCCACACCGAGTAGCCCCTGGACAGGTCTGATCGGCGGCGGAGCAGGAACAAACCGATGGTCATCAGACCGAAAAAGATCCACTCGGTGTAGACGACCCTGGAAAAGAGAGTCCTGTAAGTGTCTGTCCAGACCAGCAGAGAAGACCAGCCCGCCTGCAGAACGATCCCCTTGTGAGGGGTCCGGTACCTGGCATGGATCTGTCCCAGCCAGTCAAAGAGAAGGCCGTCACGGGCCATGGCGAGATACACCCGAGGTCCCGCCAGGATGATGCCGCTCAGGGCACCGAAAGTGGAGAAGATGACGAGGCTCGCCATGACGGAGCCTCCGCCAGAGCCCATCAGCGCATCTGCCAAGTCGGCGGCGATGCGGGGCGAAGACGATACCTGCTCGAGCGGAAGAACGTAGAGGTAAACGGCATTCATGGCAATGTAGCACGCCAGCACGATGGATGTTCCCAGAACCAGAGCTCGAGGAATCGTTCGGCGAGGATGAAGGGTTTCCTCGGAATTGTAGGTGACCATGTGCCAGCCCCCAAAGGCGAAGAGTCCCGCCGCCACAGCCAGGAGAAAACCTCCTATGGCGTTGGGGGTGTCCAAGGGCCGGGCGACCATAAAATGCTCCGGCAAACTCGATCCCACCAGAAACCCGACCAGAATGAGGAGGGCGATGGCGACGACTTTGCCCAGAGTGAGAAGAGCCTGAAGACTGCTGCCCTGTTTCACCCCCAGGTAGTTGACGAGAGAAAGAAGAAGGATGACCAGGACTCCAACCATCTTGATGGAGTAGAGGCTGAGGGGTATGAAATAGCTGACATAGCGAGCAAAGACCACGGCAACCGCGGCGATAATCCCGGAGTGCATGACCCAGAACATGGCCCAGCCCCAGAGAAAGCCAATGGCAGGGGAATAGGCCTCTTTCAAATAGAGATAGACTCCCCCGCTGACCGAAAACATGGATGCCAGCTCCGCACACACGAGTGAGCCGAAGAGCGTCAGGATGCCTGCCACCAGCCAGGCTCCCAAGACGGCGGGAACGGAATGAACCAACCTGCTGATTTCCGAGGGCTGAACGAAGATTGAAGCCCCGATGATGGTGCCCACCACCATGGCCGTGGCATGGGGCAACCCCATCACGCGACGCAGTTGATAGCTTGTCCCCTGGATCATGGATTGGGGCGAAATTCCTCCTGGAAGCCGAGGGCATAAATGCCTGACCCTCGACTGCAAGTCGGTACGTGTTTAGCGTAGGACAAGGGAATCCCACGAGGGGTTCAAGCTGTGGTCGACTCGAAGTCGACCGTGAGCCCGGAAACCGGCTTCAGACGGCGGTTCTTCGACGACAAGTTCTCAGCAACCCTTCGGCTTCAGTCGGGGGATCTCCTTGTCCTTGCGGACTGAGGGAGATTCTCTGCTCGCCTCAAGGCGAGGGGTTGCCACCCTCTCCGAGCCAGACACTATGTGAGTCTGGCCGCGCGATTGAATGCCTCATCAGCCGGGGAGAGCCGGAGAGTGTCGGGCCAGGGAGCGAGATCGATTCCGAACACTGCCTTTCTCAGCCGCAGACAATGGTTCATGTGATTGCGCTTGAGCCGCCACACTCCCTCCGACAGAGGGTGTCGTTGCCTGAGAGCGCAGTAATTTGGAAAAGAGGTGCGACGCCACCGATTGGGTCCAACCGTCGCCACTCTTGACAGACTCATCGAGGACGAACGGGAGCGGTGCGCCCGCATAGTTTCACCACTGACTCTGTCGGCGCGGCTCATTGGCTTTGTCGACGCGTAGTGGTCGTCCATTCAGAATCTTCCCGTTGAGCACGGCAATCGCTTCCTCCAAGTCCTGCTCTTCAGCAAGTTCAACGAAACCGAAGCCGCGGGACCGACCCGTGTAGCGGTCGTTGACCACTTTGACTTCCACTACGCTGATGCCACATTCGTCACAAAACGATTTGAGGTTCTCCTCAGTTGCACGAAAATCAAGGTTCCCCACGAAGATTTTGTTCATACGAAATTCCTCCAAACTGGTGCGCAAACCACAGGTACTCCGCAGCTGGAACTGATTGTCCAGATAAAACTGGTCAAGAAATCCGATTCCAAGAAGGATGGCCCCGCACGCATTTCCCACACGCAACCGACTACAGCTGCGGAATCACGCCTTGATGGCAATACGCTCCCCGCGACCTTGCCAGAGACGGGATCCCGCAAGCTCCGCCGAGGTGCCGCCCTGATCCGGCGCAAGAAAACCCGGGCTAGAAGCGATACCACTCCAAACTGCCCAACAAGTGTATCAGGTAGAAGCCGGGGATATCCAGTTTCCCAGTCGGGAGAAGTCCGCCCCGGCGGACCTCCTCGAATCGTCGATTGGGGTGACTCGAGACGCAAACCGGGAACATATTCGGGTTTGGAGCGGAGATTGACGGTCTCTTGGCTCATCCCATGTGGGGATAGATCAGCCGGCCTTCGAGCCGGAGGAGGGGAGCCGGCAGACGTCTGTGGACGAATGTCAACAGGGGGCGAAGCGGGACGCTTGCACCGGGGACTCTTCGTCTTCGAGGGAAACGGTGGTAGGCGAGCGGCTGGGGTTGAGCGCCCCATCGCTCTTTGAAGAGCGCGAGAGTTGGATTCGTTAATGAAGTTCGCCCAAAATCGTAGTAACGAGCCCCCTCGCGATGTGCCATTTGGATGGTTTCCCAGATCAACTTGTGGTTGGGTCGAAGCCGTAGAAAGTCACGATCGGAGGCAGCGTATTCGTAATGAAAGGTGTCCTTGAATCTCAGCATGAGGGATGCGGCCACGACTCTGTTGCCGTGCTCAACGAGAGGCATGAAGAGCAGCTTTTTCGGTCTCAAGATCTTCCACATCCGGGCAAAGAATCGATACGGTTGTGGAGGGAGTCCATGCTTCTTTCGAACCGCTACTTCCAGCTTATAAAACTCCTTGAGATCGGCTTCGGTTTCAGCCATCCTCAACCTGAGATCGCTCCTGTCGGCCTTCCTTATGGAGCGCCGCACGGAAGTGTGGAATGTCCTCACCAGAGCGTCGAGTGACCGGTCCAGATTCAGGACGTGGGTGGTAAAGGACAATTGGGGTTCGGGAGGCTCAAAGACTGGCTGAGATTCCTGTGGAAAGCGAAACTCCACGTAGTCAACGTCGGGGTGGCACTTCAGAGCCAGATCGACAACTCTGGAGGTTTCCAAGGGCGGGAAAAGCGCCCGGCAGTAGGAGGTGAAAGGCAGAGACACGAGTCGTTTGCCCGTCAAGGGACTGTTCACCCGCAGAAAGGGCGCGATGCCCCTCAGTTTGCCGGCCGATTCCAAAGCCAGACAAAACGAAGTGTACCCATAGGCGGAGGCGACCACTCGGATCCAGGAAGAGAGGTGGTAAACGGAGCCGGTCGGGCTTTCCAGGATAAAGCCGTCCCAGCGAGAATCCTTTTCGGGGTCGATGACGATCCATCTCATGTTTTAACTCTTGAGGATCAGGAACGGAGGTCTTTTGGCCTGCTCCGCCGGGACAAATGTTGAGGTCCTCTCCATTTTCAGGAGCCTGAGACTGTGTCGAACAAGGTCTCGCTTCTGGCTTTCCCAACGGTGCTGTCGGTGAATGCGGCCTCCCCTTTCAATCACAGCCTCCCGCAGTCCTCGATCCCGTTTGACCCTCAGAATCGTCCGGGCCAGACTCTCCGCATTTCCGGGCTCAAAGAAAAAAAGCGCATTGTCGTCAAAATAATCCGTGATCCCCTCGGTCCTGGGAGCTACCACGGGTCTTCCCAGGCACAAGTACTCGAGGATACGAGTCGGCAAGTTGATTTCGGTGAAGACCGTTCTCTTGTTGGGAATGATTCCCAGGTCGACGCGCCGGATGGCTGCCGCGATCTCTTCAATTGAGATGAAGCCGTGGAATCGGACCACGTCGGTCAGCTCGAGCTGCTCGGTAAGGGAGCGGCACTGTTGCAGGAACCCATCTCCGGTACCGTAGATGTGAAACCGGATGCGGGGAATCGCGTCTCGAAGACTCGCCACCGCCTCCAGCGCCGTGTCCAGCCCATGACGCTCTGTGATCAGCCCGTGGAACATCAGAACAAATTCGCTTCGGGCGTCCGCTGCCTCCCTGGCTTCTCGATGCCGGGGACAAAACACTTCTTCCTGGGGGCTGTTCATGATCACCTTGATCTTGGCTTCCGGGCAACCCCTGGAGATGAAGCGTTTGCGGAAAGCGGTGTTGGGAGTCAGCACCAGATGGGCGAATCGGATACTCCATTTCTCGAGATGGGTCAACAGGCGGATGACCCGGTGGTCCGACCTCACCCGGAACTTGGTCCGGTACATCTCGGGCATCGGGTCGTGGAGGTCGAGAATGATCTTGGCACCCAGCAGACGGGGGAGAATCGCGGCCAGCACCAGAATGTCCGGCATGTTGTGCACATGGACCAGCTGATAGCGGTTCTTCAGGCGGAGAAAAGAAACCTGAACAAAGGCCAGCCAAAGGAAGAGGCCGTAATCCCAAAGATATTGGAACTTTCCCCGTCGCTTCTTTCGCTGTGGCAAGCGAAACACCTCAACTCCCCGGACCGTTTCGCGGTGCGCTTCGCCGGCCCCTCTCAGACAAACCACATCGACCAACATTCCGGCCTCGACCATCGCTTCCGCCTCGCGGCGCACGCGGACATCTCGGGGATACCTGTTGAAGACGACTGTGCAGACTCTGATTGACATCGTTTCCCCCCGCAGCAAGAAACGCTCCATTCAGAATCCACACGCTTAAGCCACAGCGGATGAGTCAGTTAGAGGCTCAGGGATTAAAGGGGGACAAACCGCATCGTGTAGGCGGCTTCCCAAAACATTGACCCGAGGGGACAGGGAAGGCGGCCATTGCACGCTGGCGGGCATTGAGGGGTCTAGGACGGTGGAGAGTCCCCACCTCCCACCTCGCAATGAAAATGCACACGGGGTAGTGTCCCTAACTCCTGGACAGAATGGTAGTTGTGTTCAGCATCGAGAGCTTGAAGTCTCACCCTCCGGTCAATTCGCGGCCTGAGGCCGCTCCCACCTTCCCAATCGGCGCCGTTGGCAAAGAGCTGAAGAGACGGTCGATCGGAAAGTGGGAGCCGCCTCAGGCGGCGAACGATCCGCTTGACGTCCTGGCAAGGCTTGAGAGGGAGGCCCACGCAGGCGTACTGTACAATACATCGAGCAGGCCGACCGAGCGTAACGCAGCCAGGGGCGGATGCATTCGGTTCCGCAATAGATCGTTTGTGAATAAGAAATAAATCCGGGCTAGGATCATGGATCTGAGCGTGGTGATCGTGAACTGGAACGGCGGCCGGGACCTGCGGCGGCTGATTCTCTCGCTGGCGCCGCTTCGCACTGAATTGGCTCAAATCCTGGTTGCCGACAACGCTTCAAGCGACTCCAGCCTGGAGCCGCTTAGGAATGAGCCCGACCTCCACTTTCTTGAATTCGCCACCAATCGCGGGTTCGCCGCCGCCGCCAATGCCGCCATCTCTCGCTGCAACACGAGCGTGGTGTTACTGCTCAATCCCGATGTTGAGGTGATGGCCTCCAGCATTCGCAGCCTTTACACCGAAATGCGCGGTCGTCCTGACGCAGCCATCGTCTGCGGACCGCTTCGGGATGGCCGGGGCCGAGAGCAACGGGACTTTCAGATCCGTCCGCTTCCGTCCACCTGGAGCATTCTCAAGGACGTTCTGTTTCTCGACCATCTGCGGGGCCGCTCCAAACCGGAAAGCCACCTTCACGGCCCGACCAACGGTTCAGCCCAGAGAGTCGAACAGCCGGCAGCCGCTTTCTGGATGGTGCGTAAGGAAGTTTGGAATGCCCTTGGCGGATTCGACGAGCAATTTTATCCGGCTTGGTTTGAGGACGTGGATTTCTGCAAGCGGCTGCGGAAAACGGAGTGGAACATTCTGTTCTTTTCGGATTGCCCGGTGGTTCACCGGGGGGGGCACTCGCGACGGCACCTTGGCTACAAGAAGTTCTGCCGGATCTACTACGGCAACCTGCTGAAGTACGTGAGAAAACACCATCGATGCGGCTATCTGTGGCTCTGGTTGCCGATCAAACTGGGTGCCTGGGCCCGGCGCTGGCTCCTCTCGGAGACCTGAATTTTCCATTGTGCTGAGCGCCGCAGACTTGCCCGCAATCGCCATCGGTATCGGTATCGGTATCGAAAGCCTAGCCGTAGCGAGCAACCTCATACGGCCGAGCGACCATCGCCATGATGACTGGGTTGCCATTACACCTTTGTGTCGGCCCTCCAGGCCTGTAGGCGGAAGGACATTGGCCTCCCCGGCCCTTACGGACCGGGCTACTCGAATGTTGGCCCTCCGGGCCTTTGGTCAGGTCGGTCACGCTCACGTCTTCAGCGCCGAAGGCGCCGCTCATATTCAGCCCAGCGCAACGCGCTGGGCCTTCACAGCGAAGCCCGGCAGCTCTGAAAGAGCGATTCAGGACCAGCATAGCGATTGTGTGTAGTGCGAATTGTTATGCAAAGCCCAACTTGACCATTTTGTAAACTTGTTTCCAGCCTAGAGGCGGCCTAGCTCAACGGTAGATCTCCGATCCGGCTTTCTTGAATTCGTCGGCCTTTTCCCGCATCCCCGCCTGCAAAGCTCTCTGTTCCTGAATTCCCTTTTGCCGGGCGTACTCCCGAACTTCCTGCGTGATCTGCATCGAGCAGAATCTGGGCCCGCACATGGAGCAAAAGTGAGCCACCTTGGCTCCCTCGGCAGGCAGCGTTTCATCATGGAAGTCGCGCGCCGTTTCAGGATCCAGGGAGAGGTTGAACTGATCTTCCCATCGGAACTCGAACCGTGCCTGTGACAAGGCATTGTCACGAGCCTGAGCGGCGGGGTGCCCCTTGGCCAGATCAGCGGCGTGGGCGGCGATCTTGTAGGCAATCACTCCGGCCTTGACATCCTGCCGATCGGGCAGACCAAGATGCTCCTTCGGAGTCACGTAGCAGAGCATGGAGCATCCGAACCATCCAATCATGGCCGCGCCGATGGCGGACGTAATGTGATCATGGCCTGGGGCAATATCCGTGGTGAGCGGTCCCAAAGTGTAGAAAGGCGCCTCCTGACAGGACTCCCGTTCCTTCTCCACATTCACCTGAATCAATTGCATGGGGATGTGTCCCGGGCCCTCAATCATGACCTGCACATCATGCTTCCAGGCGATCCGGGTCAGTTCCCCCAGGGTCTCCAGTTCCGCAAACTGGGCGGCATCGTTGGCATCGGCGATAGCTCCGGGGCGCAATCCATCTCCCAAACTGAAGGAGACATCATAGGCTTTCATGATTTGGCAGATGTCCTCGAAATGAGTGTAGAGGAAGTTTTCCTGGTGATGCGCCAGGCACCACTTGGCTAGAATCGATCCTCCCCTGGAGACGATTCCCGTCAGGCGATCCGCCGTCAATGGAATGTATCGGAGCAAGACGCCGGCATGGATGGTGAAGTAGTCGACCCCCTGCTCGGCCTGTTCCAGCAGCGTGTCCCGATAGATTTCCCAGCTGAGGTCTTCCGCCCTGCCGCCCACCTTCTCCAAGGCCTGATAGATGGGCACCGTGCCGATCGGCACGGGCGAATTCCGGATGATCCACTCACGAGTTTCGTGAATGTCGCTGCCGGTGGAGAGATCCATCACCGTGTCCGCTCCCCAGCGGGTGGCCCAGATCATCTTCTCCACCTCCTCCCCAATGGAGGAGACGACGGCCGAGTTTCCAATGTTGGCGTTGATCTTGACCAGGAAGTTGCGCCCGATGATGGTGGGCTCCAACTCGGCGTGGTTGATATTGGCAGGAATGATCGCTCGTCCCCGGGCCACCTCGTCACGGACAAACTCGGGAGTAATTTCCTGGGGGATGGGCGAACCCCATGGCTGGCCGGAATGCCGCCCCCATTTGTCCGAGAACCCGCCACGCCGCGACCGTTCGCGAGCCAGGTTTTCCCGGATCGCCACGAACTCCATCTCCTCGGTGACGATTCCCTTCCGGGCGTAGTGCATCTGACTCACATTGCCGCCCGGTTTGGCGCGTTGCGGTCTGGGCGGTCCCGGATAACGAATGCCCGACAGTTGGGGGTCCTGACGGTGACGCCGGGTCAAGTCGGAAGTGAAGTCGGACAGTCCCTCGCAGTCGCCCCGCCCCAGAATCCAAGAACTCCGCAGGGGTTTCAGCCCCTTCGAGATGTCAATCCTGACGTCGGGATCCGTGTAAGGTCCCGAAGAGTCATAGAGCTGGAAACGATCTCCGTTGCTCAGAGCCATCTCGCGCATTGGCACTTGCACGTCCGGCCTGGAGCCTTGCCGATAGATCTTTCGAGAGTGGGGAAAAGAAGTCGGGCTCAGAGCGGGTGCGCCGCCAAGCTCTTTGATGGAAGTCTTCTTTCTCATCTTGTCTCCCTCAATTGGAAGGATGCCTGCCCGGGAGGATGGTTGATTGATGACGTGATAAGTGGGGCTCCCTTTCCCTTCGCCGGCATTACCCAGTTCAGGTTCATGGGGTCGATGGAGCCTTGCGGCCATCCTCTCAGCCGGATCTCAGCTCCCCCAAGGGTGAATTCTGACCGTCTCTTCTCAGATGCTACAGCCGGACGGGAATCCTGTCAACCTGGGGGCGCAGCAAGCCACCTCAGACCGCCGAGAGGCGATTCAGGTGATGACTGGAAGACACAATCCCTTTGGGATTGACGGCACCAGGCCCGTGAGATTCCCTTGTCCTACGCTAAACACGTACCGGGCAACGGCCCCGGGTGGTGAACTGCTCGAGACAAAGAAGCCGTGAGTGGGCGTCGTAGGGGGTATTGGAGACCTTCCGCAGTCCCCGGCAGAGCCCTCATAATGGCGCAGATCCCGCGAAAAAGGGGAAACTCCTGGAATGGGGAAACTCCTGGATTGAAGCGATTGACGCTTTGGCCCCACCTCCCTATACTGGCGGTCAGCACTCTTCAATCAGGAGGTTCAATGAAAAGCACCCAGACACCGCAGTGGGGAAGACTCTCAAATATTTCAAGGTTGGGACGGCTGGCCTTCTCTGTTCTGCTTCTTTGTGCCGCCCTAATGTCCAGTGCGACGAGCGGAACGGGGGCGCCGGACTCGCGGCGCTCGGGCGTGGTCGAAGCGGGGCGGCCCCGCAGCCTTTCTGCGGGAAAACGCACCCCGACCCCCGAGGGTGTCGGGTCCAATGTCAACGTGACTCAAAACTCTTCCCCCCAGAACGAGACGACCATCGCTGCCGACCCGGACAACCCCTTGAATCTCGTCGCTGGCACCAACGACTACCGTGCTGGCGACTCCGGCCCGGGATTCGCCTACTCCTTTGACGGAGGTCTCACCTGGCAGTCCGATACGCTGGCCGCCATCAACCCCGCCTTCGGCAAGTACGACGCCCAGGGAGACCCAGCGGTGGCCGCCTATCGAGGTGGGGTCTTCTACTATGCCTATATCGACTTCAGTCGCAGCAGCGACCGCAACCGCCTGGTGCTGGCCAAGACCCTCGACGGAGGCGTTACCTGGCCTCAGTTGACGGTCTTGATCGACCATCCATCCGGTGGCACCCAGGATTTCGAAGACAAGGAGTACATCGCCGTCGACAACAGCGGAGGCATTCATGATGGTAACGTCTATTTCACCTGGACTCGCTTCCCGGCGTTCAGTTCAACAAGAATCATGTTTTCCCGCTCGACCGATGGTGGCCTTTCCTTCTCAAACGCGATTCAGATCAGCGACGGAACCAGCGGCTACCAGGGTTCAGTGCCCGCTGTGGGACCCGAGGGAGAGATTTACGTGGTCTGGCTGCGCAACAGCAGCGTCCAATTCGACAGGTCGTTGGATGGGGGATTGACCTGGGGCCCCGACACGCTGGTGGCCAACATCAGTGTGATTCCCTCCCCTCTGCCGGGGGCTGTCTTCAGGACCAACAGCTTTCCGACCATTGCCGTGGATCGTTCCGGTGGGGAGAACCGGGGGACGATCTATGTCGCCTGGGCGGACAGGTTCGGAGTGGGAAACGGGCCGGATATCCTGCTCAGCCGCTCGACCAATGGAGGAGCCACCTGGAGCGGTCCGGTGAGAGTGACTGATGACACCAACGGAAGCTATCAGTGGTTTCCCTGGCTGAGCGTGGCCCCGGACGGGGGCGTCAATGCCGTCTTCTTCGACCGCCGGGACGCGCCCAGCACCACCCTCTACCACACCTATCACGCCCGATCGACGACGGGCGGCCTCTCCTTCGGCCCCAACCTACGCGTGTCGGATGAGATCTCGGAATCGCTCAACGACGGTTTCGGCGGAGGATTCATCGGTGACTACAACGGCATCACCTCGAGTCAGGAAGCGACTTCTCCCTTCTGGACCGACACCCGCCCGGCCAACCCTACCGCCGACGGCTTTGTGGCGGGCCTGACCGGATCTCAGTTGGGTGTGTCCGGGACTTGTCCCGGAATGATCAGAGTCTCGCTGGGCGGGGCCACGGCCAATCGCCGCGTAGTCCTTTTAGCGGCCCTGAGTGAAGGTTCCTTCACCCTTCCAGCCGGCCGGTGCGCCGGGACTGTCCTGGACTTGCAGTCGCCTACCGTGGTGAGGTTGTTTCTAACAGACGCCAATGGAGGCGCGTTCTTCGTGCAGCCAGCTCCTCCCCAGGTCTGCGGCACGCCACTACAGGCACTCGATCTCCTTACCTGCCAGACCAGCAACGTCGCCCAGATCCCCTAGGCGAGTTCCCTTCCCGAAGGGAGCAGGTGGTTGGAAAGACGTCAGTTACCAGATCGGGACGGGAACTCGAATTCCCAAATCCCAACTACCAAATCTCAACTACGAGAGCCGTTGCCCTTGGTCTGTAAACGGAATCGAAGCGTCAGCGCCCGGCCCAATCCGGATGGCCACTCATGACGTTCGTGGTTCAGTGACTTGGCGGCAGAATCCCTCAACCCGGGCTCCAAATATTGCGAGGGCCGCCCTCGCAAGCCTTGCCAGCCCGGCGCCTTCGCCGCTTGGTGAGGAAAGCTGGTGAATAATCCGGGCTAGGTGATTTGCCCCAGGCTGGTGGGTGTTTTGGCGCGACTTGTGTTCGGCATTCCCATCCCAGCAGGGCCTTCTCACCACGACAGCTTGCAAACAACCCAGAATCTCCAATCTTTGTCCCACTCTGGCCTGAAACGTGCTTCAACCGCGGGGAAGGAGAAAGTGTGTGCGGTACCAGACCTCTCCGCAGGGCGAAATGGGGTCTAAGGGGGGAGAGCCTCTAGCAACTGTTTGGACAGGGGAGCAGTCATGATGACTGACGGCAACAACAAGGAGAACCGAAGGGGCGGTTGGCTGTCCAAGCTGGCCATATGGACCACGGGCTTTCTCTTATTCGAGACCCTGACGGGACTCTCGATCTGGCTGGCGCCATTCAATGTCCCCAACCAGATCCTGGTCCTGGTTCACACCCTGATCGGCCTCCTCTTCTTTCTACCCGCCGCCTGGTATATGTTCCGGCACTGGCGCCACTACCGCACCTACGTCATGACGCATCTGAAGCTTCTGGGGTACCTGGGAGTCTTTGTTGTGGCCGCCTGCGGAGTCTCAGGGCTGGTCCTGACGTGGCAGGCGGCTTTCACTCCCCGCATCAGCTATTTCTGGGATACGGTTCACATCATCACCACGCTGGCGGTGGTGGCCTTTCTTCTCCCTCACGTACTCCTGACGGCGCTCCGGGACCTGAGGGCGCGGGAGTTGGCTGGCATGGGGCCGGTGGGGGCCGCCATCAAGCAATTCTCCTGGGGTAGCCTGGCGACGGCTTTGCTTCTGCTGGCCGTTGCCGGCTTGGGGTTTTATGCCTACCAGCCGCTGCCGCTGAAGAACGATTTCGGTCCCGACTACAGCTTCAAGTATGGAAAGGATCGGCCTTTCGCCCCCAGTCAGGCCACCACGGAAAGCGGGACCGCTCTCGACTGGCGCGTTCTTTCCGGATCGAAATCCTGCGGCACCTCGATGTGTCACGAACAGATCCTTGGGGAGTGGGAGGTGAGCGCCCATCGCTATTCCGCCATGGACATCGCCTTTCAGAAGATTCAGCTCACCATGGCCCAGCAGAACGGTCCCGAGTCCACCCGTTACTGTGGAGGCTGCCACGATCCGATCTCGCTTTTCTCCGGCACCAAGAACATCTTCACCGACCCCAGTCAGCTCACCGTGCTGGCCGGTTATCAGGAGGGTGTCTCCTGTTTGTCCTGTCACGGCGTCCGAAAGACGGACTTGAAGGGCAATGCCCACTACACGGTTTCTCAACCGGTTCGCTACATGTTTGAACTCGAGTATGACGCCAAACCCAGGCAGGAACTCCGCTTCCTGCGGGACTTCCTGATTCGGGCCTATCCCGCCCATCACGTCGAAGGTCTGAGCAAGAGGCTTTTTAAGGCCCCCGAATACTGCGCTGCCTGCCATAAGCAATTCATCGATGAAGAAATCAACAACGTCGGATGGGTCCAACTGCAGAATCAGTACGACAACTGGCGCAAGAGCCACTGGAATCACCCTGACGATCCCACCAAGACGATCGAGTGCCGCGAATGTCACATGCCCCTGACCGATTCGACCGACCCGGCCAGTGGAGACGCTCTGGATTACAATCGCTCGCCTGATGACGGCAAGCATCGCAGCCATCGCTTTGTGGCCGCCAACCAGCTCATGCCGACTCTCCTCAAGCTGCCCGGCTGGCAGGAGCAGGTCCGCCGAACTGAAAAGTGGCTCCGCGGTCAACAGGAGATCCCTGAAATCGCCGACAAATGGGCCTCCGGGCCGGCTGTTTCCCTCCAGCTGGCCGGTCCCGAATCAGTCGGGCCGGGCGAGCGGCTGGAGATCAAGACCATCATTACCTCCAACAAGGTGGGCCACGATTTCCCCACTGGTCCTCTCGACATCATTCAAGCCTGGGTAGAGATGGAGGTCACAGACGACCGGGGCCGGGAGATCTTTGCCACCGGAAGAGTCGACTCGAAGGGGTTCATAGAGCCCGGATCCTTTATCTTCAAGGCGGAACCGGTGGATCAATACGGCAACCTCATCGACCGTCACAATCTGTGGGAGATGGTCGGCGTTCGGCATCGCAGAGCCCTTTTCCCGGGCTTTTCCGACACTGCGGATTTCAGCTTTTACTGCCCTGATCTGCATGTGGCCCGCAACAAGATTCGCCCCCGTTTTGAACCGAAAAAATCTTATCTGGTCTCCGTTCCCGGAGGATCGGTGGGACAGATCCTGGTCAAGGCCCGGCTCAAGTACCGCAAGATCGACCAATATCTCCTGACCTTCGTGTTTGGAAAAGACGTGGGACTCACATCGACGATCACAGAGATGGCCTCCGATGAACTGACCATTCCCGTGCGCGCCCCCGTCTCGGACTGAAGAACCCATTTCGGAGAGGCGCCGACCCATGCAATCAACCCATGAGCCGTTTTCACAGCTGACTTGCCAACTGGAGAGGGGGGCACAAGCCGCTCCCGGCAACGCCTGGGAGCGGTCATCGCCTCCGCGCAAGGGCGCAGCAGGTGGACCTTCAGCGGCGACTCCCTCTTCGGGGTTGAAGGATGGCTAGACGACCCCTTCCCCGGCGCAAGAGGCTGATCCTCCGGTACACGACGCTGAGCTTGGCCCTTCTGCTGTTGGGGTCGGCGGTGTTTCTTTTGACACGCCGGGCCGAACGGCCCTACCGGGCGGGCGAAGCCGTTGAAGGCATCACCGATTCACTGGGCCGCAGTGTCCCCGCCGACTACCCCAGGGTGCGATTCCAGGACGTGGCCTCCGAGGTCGGCATTCGCTCTCAACATTTCTGGCAGAGCCGCTCGACACAACTGCCGGAAGACATGGGTTCCGGCGCCGCCTGGGGAGACTACGACGGAGACGGCAGCCTGGATGTTTACATTTGCAACGTGGCCGGTCCCCTCACCCTCTCCGATCGAGAACGGGCCGCTTCGCCCGTCTCCAACAAACTGTATCGCCAGCGTTCCGATGGGACCTTTGAGGACGTCAGCGCGGCCGCCGGAGTGGACTATCGAGGAATCAGCATGGGCGCCGCCTGGGCCGACTACGATGGAGATGAAGACCTGGATCTTGTGGTGACCAGTTTCGGCCCAATTCTTCTGTATCGAAACAACGGCGACGGCACCTTTTCAGACCAGAGCCAAGAGTCCGGACTGGGAAGAGAACGGGGCTTCTGGAGTGGGGCCTCCTGGGGAGATTACGACCGCGATGGAGATCTGGACCTCTACGTCTGCGGTTACGTTCGCTACCATTTCGATCCAGCCGACCTCGGAAAGACGGCTCTTCAGTACTCCGGGGTCGTTCCTTTCACCTTGAACCCTTCCTCTTACTCACCTCAGCGCAATCTGCTTTTCCAGAATGAGGGGAACGGGCGCTTCATTGAGGTGGCGGGAAAACTAGGCGTTGACAATCCGGAAGGTCGAAGTCTTTCCGCCGCCTGGAGCGACTTCAACCTCGACGGATGGCTCGACCTGTACGTGGCCAATGACATCTCGGACAATGTGATGTACCAGAATCTAGGGGAGGGGAAATTCGTCGATATCTCCCATGCCGCCTGGGTGGCCGATTATCGCGGGGCCATGGGATTGGCGGTCGGGGATTGGGACAACGACCGGGACTTCGATGTTTTCGTCACTCATTGGATCGCCCAGGAAAACGCCTTGCTCAACAACCTCATCTACGCCTTTGACAATCGAGATTCCAGGGCCGCAAAGTTGCTCTTCATGGACATCGCCGATCAGGTGGGCCTGGGAGAAATCGGCCTCGACTATGTGGGTTGGGGCACCTCTTTCTTCGACTATGATAACGATGGCCGCGCGGACCTCTTTGTGGTTAACGGGAGTACCTTTCAAAAGGACGAGGATCCCGCTTCCTTGCTTCCGATGCGGGACCTGCTCTTCTGGAACAAGGGGGAAGAAGACGGCTTTTTCGAGGTGGGGGCGGTCAGCGGAGACGTCTTCAAGCAGGAACGGGTGGGCAGAGGCGCCGCCTTTGCCGATTACGATGACGACGGGGATGTCGACGTCCTGGTGGTCAACCAGGCGGGCCCGGTCCAACTGTTGCGCAACGAGGGAGGAAACTCCAGCAACTGGTTGAAGGTCAGGTTGCATTCCAGCAGCCGGAATCACTTCGGCCTGGGCGCCATCATTCAACTGACGGCGGGAGGCAAGCGCCAGACTCAGCAGCTCAACGCCCAACCTTCTTACCTTTCCCAAGGTCCCGCCGAGGCTCACTTCGGGCTCGGGGCCCTGACCGTTGCCGAGAAGGTTGTCGTCACCTTTCCCTCGGGGCGGACCGTGACGCGGGAGCAGGTTGCGGCCAATCAAACGATCGTGATTGAGTCGCCATGAAGAAAACGCTGCTGCCGGCACTGGCTGTGATGGCCCTGGCTTTCGTCCTCATCACCCTCTTCAAGTGGAGGCCGCCTGACCTCGACCGGCCTCGCCTCTCCGAGGCGGAGAAATTGGAGAGGACGCGGATTCAGCAGTTCTGGAGGTTCTATCACGAGGCCACCGAACTGCGCACCCAAGGAGATTTTTTCGGCGCCGCGAAACGGTACGAACAGGCGCTGCTCATCAATCCCACCCACGAGGACTCTCTCTATTCTCTGGGAAACTGCCTCTTCGAAAGGGGTGACTACGCGGGAGCGCGACGGCTCTATGCACGGCTAACGGAGCTGAATCCAAACAGCCAACGAGCATTCGCCCAGTTGGGCCGCACACTCTCGGCCCCGCTTCCCGGGGCTCCCCTCGATCTGAACCGAGCCCGGCAAGCTTTCCTGCGCAACACCCGGATCAACCCGGAGGAGTCCGGCCCCTTTCTGAGGCTGGGTCTACTGGAGCTTCAAGCAGACCAGTTGGGGCCGGCCTTCCGCTATTTTCAAACCGCGGCCGGCTTTCGCTCTCCCGAAGGCTACTTTCTATCCGGCTTCGTGCGCTACCGGCAAGGGCGTTTCAAGGAAGCCATCCCCCTGTTTGAAAAGGTGCTGCGGATTCAACTGAAGGAAGCCGCTATTGCAGGCAAAGGGATTCCTTCGGAAGGAGACGTTCGCGGCGGCCAGGGGCCGCAAAAGCTGACGCCTCTGCAGTCAGCGGCTATCCGCTCCAAAGTCTACCTCTACTGGGCTGCCCGGCGGCTGGGAGGCTACCCCTCCAGCGTGCCCGCTGAGTTCCGACTGAGGGATCCAGGGTCCAGGGTTGACCGAGAGAGCCTGAGCCTGCCCCTCTCTCTTCATCCGGAGGGCTCCGGCGGAACGGTCTCCTGGGTGGACAACGACGGCGATGGAGATCTCGACTTGAGCCTCTGTACAGGCGGCCGGCTCTATCTCTTGCAGAATGACCGGGGGCGGCTGGCTCCATTGCCGCTCGCCTCATGGGGGCTCAACCTCCGGGGCAAGGCCTGGGATGCCGTCTGGGGCGACTTCGACAGCGATGGAGATCTGGATCTTTTCGTCATCGGTTCGGGGTTCATTGGAGAGGAGCGGAATTTTCTCTACCGAAATGATCCCGCAGTCCCCCCGGGCGTCCGGGCTTTTGTGGACGTGACCGCCGGGGCCGGCTTGGAAGGCAGGCGCTCAACCATGGGGGCGTTTTTCTGGGATTATGACCGGGACGGACGGATGGATCTGCTGGAAGTGGGCGCCGGTTCGCCCGGGATTCGACTCTTTCGCAATCTGGGAGGCGGGCGTTTCACGGAATCAGCTCAACGGGCAGGCTTGGCCCCCGGCGGCTCTGTAGTGGACGCGGCTAGGGGAGATTACGACGGCGACGGCTTTGACGATCTTTTTGTGCTGCGCTGGAAGCAACCCGGCCTTCTTTTCCGCAACCGCCACGACGGGACTTTTGTGGACACCACGCGTCAAGCCGGTCTTGGCCAGGTTGGCGGCGATGGCTACTCGGCCCTCTTTTTCGACTATGACCGCGACAACCGGCCGGACCTGCTGGTGACCCACCATGCCGCCTACGACCGCGCGCTTCAATGTCTGATCCACCCGGAGCGCAAGGTCACCAGCCAGACTCCCAGGCTCTTCCGCAACACCGCTCAGCACCGCTTTGAGGAGGTCACCCGCCGAATGGGCCTCGACGGCTGTTACGGCACCATGCAGGCTGTCGCCGTCGATGTGGACGGCGATCAATGGACCGACCTGATTCTGGCCAATGGAGGCTTGCGGCCCGACCGGTTGGAACCGGCGGTGGTGCTTCGCAACCGCTCCGGACAAGCGTTTACCGAATACCTTCGTCTCCCCGCCTTCGACACCCCGGCCAATGGGCGGGGTGTAGCAGCAGCCGACTTCGATCAGGACGGCGCCGTCGAAGTGATTCTGGTCGGGGGTGGTTTTTTTCGCCTCAAGGCGATTCATCCTCAGGAGTTCAGTCCCCAGAGGCCTGAGAAATCAAGCGTCCGATCTCCTCCGGAGGGCTGAGAGCCCGAACATCACCAGGAGGAGCGCCAGCAGGATGAGGCCCCACTCGTTCAAGGTCGGGATCGGTGCCGCGGGACCCGGGGGCGGCGGAGCCGCGAGGCCTGAGAAGGTCACCCCCCGGGTACTCACAAAGGTCGAAGAACCGGCCGTGACAGGAAGGTCTCCCAGGTTCGTAAACGACACCAGATCGATCAGTTTCGCGGTCTGGGGGGAGCTGCCGTCGCCTCCCACAACCGCCAGGCTGTCATCGGGAGAGACGGCGACGCCAGTTCCACTGAAGAATAATGACCCTGACCGGAGGTCCACATTGGCCAGCTCAGTTCCCGTCGCCGTGTCGAAGATGAGAAGATTGGGGTCTTCGTTGACACACAGCAGCCGGCTGCCGTCGTTGGTGACGGCACCGTTGTAGAGCTCGCAGTTGGCATAGGTGACACCCGTGTTCACGCCTCCGATCAGATCGTATTGAAAGCCGTCCGTTCCGTCACTGTAGTAGAGCAGCGTCCCGGTGGGATCCAAGGCGACGCCGTGCGCATCGCCGCCAGACGCGCTGAAAATCACGGTAACGGCGAAGGTGGACGTGTCCACCGCAATCACTGAGCTGCTGCCGGCGGCACAGGCAATATAGAGTGTCAAGTCATCGGGAGAGATAACCATATTCTCCGGTTCCGAACAATCAGCCGAGATATCGATCGGCCCGGCGCTCACCGAAAGAGTCGCCACGTCGACCACAAAGAGCTCCTCGCCCGATTCGTCCGCCACATACAGAGTCGCGCCGGTTCCATCGAGTGCAACCGCCTCCGGTTCGCTTCCCACACCCGCAACCACACCCGTCAAGGTGTTCGCAACGGCGTCAATAACGGCCACCCCGGTGCTGCCGTGCAGAGTCGTGGCGACCACCGTCTTCAAGCCGTTACTGGCAATCCAATACGGATCTCCCGAGGACCCTATGGATATGCTGGCGACTTCGACGGCTGGTGAGACTCCGATATCGACCACGGAGACAAAGCCGTTTGGAACCGCGATGTAAGCGAAAGGCTCAGCCAGGATCTCACCCGGAACGGAAAGAATGAGAAAGACTGGAAGAAAACGCAAAATACGCATCACACTCCCCCTCCCTGAAGACACATCACCATCTGAAGTTAGGCTGGCTTGGAATAGCCGACAGCCATTATGGGGAGCCCAACCTCGAACTGCAACCAGAAAGTTCCATTTTCGAGAAGAGCTG
>JBHHYX010000006.1:0-34167 GCA_046757765.1 Acidobacteriota bacterium
CCATTCCCCAGCTGGACGCCTTCTTCTTTAGCCTGCGCGAGCAGCGCTCCCACGCCCGGCTGCTCTGAACAGGGCCTTCTCTTCCTGGGACATCATCCAAGGTTTTCACCCCCGCCCCGGTGTCCGGCAAGCTCAATCCGAAGCCTCCCTTGGACCTAAATCCGCACGAGAATGCCCGTTGGCCCCCAATCCTCCTGACCTTGGGACCGAGTGCAGATCGAGGAATCACTCGAGTCGCACAGACACACATCGTTCACCTTGATTCTTTCCTGCCCGACCTCAAGTGATCCCTTGTGCCGGAGCTGTCGCGGAAAAATGCCCCGTCCTTCCTTTTCCCTGCGCTCTTTCGCTTCGACCGGAACCGGAACTTGAGCCAGAACCCCGTGCAGGAACCCCGTGCATCAAATCAACTTTGAAACGGCATTCTCCAGCGCGGAAGACGGCATCTAGGGAATTTCTAGTCCGAGAAGAAGTTCACAAGACGATCAAGTTGTGCGCCTGACAACAATGTGCACTACCGAGTAACGGAGCCCCGACCGTGAGGGAGGGGTACCAGGGTTGACGCTCCCCGTTGCTCCGGTCGCTGACGCTCCCGGCTCCGTTTTCGTTGTCGCTTCGTATACCTGCTTCTCGGCGGTATGAGGTCGCTCGCTAAGTCTAGGTTCCGAGCGGGTCCATGACCATTGCCGACAGATTCCCCAACAACCCGGTCATGGTGGTCGGCGCCAAAACAGTGGCTGATGTCAGTGGGAGTCAGGGCAAAGAAAAAAAATACCCCGTCCCCTCTACTACTACTACTACTACTACTACGTACTGAAGTAGACAGGCTTGGGTTTGCCCACCTTGAACACCCGTGCCCCGGAGTGGCTCAAAGACGGCTTCCGGTCCCGGTGTCGGCGCTCGGAAACGGTCAGTTTTTCCTCTTCCGCTCTCCCCCGCAGAGTGTGTGACTCGCATTGCCGGCGCTGAAGCTACCCTCATCACGCCCACCGCTCGCCCGAAGACGGATTCCTGGACCCACGCCGATTGACCCGGGAACACCGCCTCTCCAGCGTGGTGCGCAAGAACGTCACCGTTTCCTCACCCGGCTTTCTGATCTACCCACCACCTCTGGAGTTGGGCAAGCAACGCGAGAGCCGAGAATCTTATGCCGATCAGGAACTTTTTTGGTCCCCGCTTCGTACTCACTTCTGGCAAGTGATCGGGCCATGCCTGGGTCGGCATAGGAGGATATTGTCCGGCCAAGAGCCAGAAACACTCTTGGATGGGTGTGCGGCTGGCGAAGGGCGTCCCGCTCTCCTGCCACCGTTCGAGAAATCGTTCTTTGGACCCGTTTCTGTTAAGAGCAGCCGCGGGCTAGCCGTATAGAAATAGCAGGGAAGTTAGATCAACGGAGTCAATAATGTCTAAAGCGACCAGTATTCGCAAGAAGGTTTACACCTTCCTGATCATTGTGGCGGTCTTGTTGGTCAGCGGCAGCTTTGTGAGCCGATATGTGAGCACCGCCTGGGGTTCGGCTGAAGCCAAGTCGATCAAGGACAAAAAGAAAACAGACCCCGACGACGTCACAATTCCGGTGGAATTGGCCGTTGCGGCTACAGGCGAGATCTCCTCCTATGTGACGGCCACGGCCAATGTGAGAGCGCTCAGGGACGTCGACATCCTCTCCCAGAGCGAAGGACGAGTGGAGGAGATGGCGGTGGAAGAGGGAGACTTTGTCAGGAAAGGCCAGCTCCTTTGCCGGCTCGATGACAGGCAGCTTCAGATCCAGCTTCGCTCGGCCCAGCAAAAACTGGCCCAGGCCGGGTTTCAATCCGAAAAGGCCGAGAGCCGTCGAGCCAAGGCGCAGACGCAGATCCGAAACAGCCGCGATGAGCTGAATCGGTACGAAAAACTGTATGCCGCGAAACTCGTGAGTCAACGCGAGGTGGCTCAGCAGCGTTACCGGATTGATGAGCTGACGCACGACGAGCGAACTTCGGCATACGAAACGCGAGAGCTGGGACATCGGATTGACGAACTTCAGGCGGAGATTGCCCAGGTCCACCTGCAAATCGCTCAAACCCGCATCAGAGCCCCCTTCAGCGGTCTGATCACCGAACGGGCGATCGATCTGGGCCAGACCGTGCGTAAGCTCGATCGTCTCTTCAAGCTGGGAGATTTTTCGCCCTTGCTGGCCGACGTCTTTGTCTCGGAGCGCGAGGCGCAGCTGGTCCATCCCGGCCAGGCAGCAAGCGTCAGTCTGGGAGTCGATAGGGCTCAGCAGTTGAAAGGCAGGGTGGTCCGGATCAGCCCTATCGTGGATCAGTCGACGGGGACGGTCAAGATTACCATCGAGCTTGGCCAGGGCGATGACCTCTTCAAGCCCGGGGCGTTTGTTCAAGTGGACATTCAAACCGACACCCACAGCCAGAGTGTTCTCATTCCCAAGCGGGCCATTATCGAGGAGGACGGGCAACAGTATGTTTTTGTGGCCGAGGATGAGAAAACAAGCCGCCAGAAGGTCACGCTGGGATACGAGAGCAACGGCCAGGTCGAGGTCCTGGAAGGACTTTCCAGCGGCCAGAAGGTCGTCGTCGCCGGTCAGGGCGGGCTGAAGGAAGGCTCCAAGATCAAGGTCACGGAAAGCTGAGCCTCTTGAGGCCTCTGGCGACGGTTCCACCGCAGCGGGGGCACTCCATCCCATACCTTCGATCGTCTCAAGTTCGGCTGGAAAGGCCAACTTCCCACCCCATTCGCCGAAGGGAAAGGTGCGCGCCCTCGTGGCGAGGCCCTACCGGAGGGAGAGGCGTGGGAAGTCGTCGCGTCCGCGCGGCGGCTTCTCCGAACGCGGACGGCTTGTGGCAATGAGGGGCAAAGGTTTCGCGCTCCCGACTCTTTCCAGCCTGTGGCCCCAAAGCGACGACTCAAGAAGGTGAGGTCAGCCGGTTTCCGCTCCGTTGGTCTCATTTCCGGAAGGGCTCCGGCGAAGGCTCAAAAGGACTGCCATGAACTTGACAAGAACTGCAATCGCACGGCCCGTGACCGTTTCCATGTTCCTGCTGGCGGTGATTCTCTTTGGAGTCGTTTCGCTGGACCGTCTGGCCTTGAACCTGCTCCCGGACATTTCCTATCCCTCCTTGACCGTCCAGACGGACTATCTCGATTCAGCTCCGGAAGAAGTTGAAAACCTCATCACGCGGCCCGTCGAAGAAGCTGTCGGAGTCGTCTCAGGTCTGACCCGACTCAGTTCGATCTCTCACTCGGGGCAGTCCGAGGTGGTGCTGGAGTTCGGCTGGGGCACCGATATGAACCTGGCGGCGCTTGACGTCCGCGAGAAGCTCGATTTCGTGACCCTCCCCCGCGACGCCGAGAAGCCGGTCATCCTGCGCTTCGATCCGTCTTACGATCCCATCATGCGCTTACGGCTGTCCGGGGACATGAACCTGGCAAAGCTGCGCCACGTCGCCGACAGAGAGTTGAAGAAGGCTCTGGAATCGACCGACGGCGTGGCCGCCATCAAGGTCATCGGAGGCATCGAGGAACAGATCCACGTCGCCATCGATGAAAAGCGGCTCGCCGAATTAGGCATTCCGATCACCGAGGTTTCGGCGGCCCTGGGACAGGAGAACCTGAACCAGGCGGCGGGAAGTTTGTACGACCAGGATGCCAACTACCTGGTGCGCATGCTGAATCAGTTTCGTTCCGTCGACGAGATCGAACAGATCGTGATTCGCAACGAGGGCGGACGAAGAATTCTGCTGGGGGACGTGGCACGGGTTTGGCGGGGCGCCAAAGAACGCACCATCATCGCCCGCCTCAACGGCAAAGACAGCGTGGAACTGTCGGTCTATAAGGAAGGCGACGCCAACACGGTGACGGTGGCGCGGGCCGTTCAGGAGAAGCTGCAGCGCCTCAAGAACTCCGACCTCTTTCCAAAGGACGTGGAGTATGAGGTGGTCTTCAGCCAGGCGGAATTCATCTCTCAAGCCGTCAGCGACGTGCTCTCGGCAGCCGTTCTGGGCGGAATCCTGGCCATCCTGATCCTTTTCATCTTTCTTCGTGACCTGCGCAGCACCCTGACGATCGGCTTTTCCATACCGATCTCGATCATGGCCACCTTCGCTCTCATGTACCAGACCGACATCACCCTCAACATCATGTCGCTGGGGGGCGTGGCGCTGGGAGTGGGAATGCTGGTCGACAACTCCATCGTGGTACTGGAGTCCGTGCACCGTCACAAGCAGAAGCACGACTCGCTGCTGGAGGCGGTTTATGAGGGGACCCGCGAGGTGGGAATGGCCGTGACGGCTTCCACCTTGACCACGGTTGCCGTGTTCCTTCCTCTGGTTTTCGTAGAAGGAATCGCCGGACAACTCTTCACCGATCAGGCCCTCACCATCACCTATGCCTTGCTGGCTTCCCTGCTCGTGGCCTTAACCTTCCTCCCGATGGTCCTCGCTTTTCAAATCAAGCGCACGACGATGAGTGAGACACCGGTTCGAGAGGCCGAAAAGGAAGAACTCACAGCCCCCCCAACCGCCCGGCGGCCGGTGTCCAGATTGGGCAAAGTGCTTCAGGCCCTCCGTGGGGCGTCCCGATTCACTTCAAAATGGGGGCGGGCTGGGGCGCGTTTCATTTTTGTCGACATTTCCACTGTGGTGTTGACGGATCTTCGCCGCCTCGTGGCCGGCGCCGGCAGAATGGCGCTCAAGCTGCTCGATCCACCGCTCAACGCTTTCGAAAAGGGGTTTAACCGACTCAACGGGGGGTACCCGAAGGTCTTGACCTGGGCACTCAACAACAAGAGCGTCGTGTTGGCCTCAGCCTTGGCCCTGGTCGCCCTGGCCGCATGGATGTCGCTGCGCTTGGGGGCCGAGTTGATCCCACCTCTGACCCAGGGAGAGTTTGCCTTCGAAATCAAACTGCCGGAAGGCAAGCCCCTTGAAACAACCAATCGGGTCCTGCGACGGATCGAAAGCACGGTCGCCGGCTATCCGGAGGTCAGGACGGTCTTCTCGAGCGTTGGAGGCAGCGCCAAGAATCAGTTCTCTCGAGAGGCTCAGGAGGAGAACCTGGGCCAACTCTACGTGGTCCTGAAAGATAAGAGCGACAAGCCCGGAGAAGAGAGGGTGATCGCCCGGATTCGAGAAGAGCTGGGCCGCTTTCCAGAGGTCATTCACACCTTCAGCCGACCGACCCTCTTCAGCTTCAAGACGCCTGTTGAAGTCGAGATTTATGGGTTTGACCTGGGTGATCTGCGCCTGGTGGCTGAAAAAGTAGCGAGACGCCTGGAAGAGATCCCCGGATTGAGCGACGTTCAGACCAGTACCGAACTGGGTAATCCGGAAATCGACATCCGATTTGACCGGGAGAAACTGGCTCGACTTGGACTCGACGAAACGCAGATCACCAATGTGCTGCGAAACAAGATCCGGGGCGACGTGGCGACCCGCTATCGAGAGGAGGATCGGCAAATCGACATCCTGGTCCGGGCCCAGCAGTCGGAGCGTAATTCCATTGAAGATATCAAGACTCTGGTGGTCAACTCGGCTCCTCCGCCGGCCGCGCCAGGCCAGGCTCAGGTCCAGCCGGGCGCGACCTCTACCGGACTGCCGGGGAACCTTCCCACGGAAGTGGTCCCCATCCGGCTGGGAGCGGTGGCACAGGTGGCCATCGGCCGCGGCCCCGCCGAGATCCGCCGCATTCGCTCTCAACGGGCGGCTGTCGTCTCGGCCAATCTGAGCGGGCGCGCCCTCAGCCGAGTGTCCCAGCAGATCCGCGACGCACTTCAGGATCTCCGCTCCGAGATCCCCCCGGCAGTGACGCTCTCGCTGGCCGGTCAGAATGAAGAACTCTCCACTTCCTACTCGAGTCTGGCTTTCGCGCTGGCTCTGGCGGTGTTTCTGGTCTACCTGGTGATGGCCTCCCAGTTCGAATCGCTGGTTCACCCCTTCATCATTCTCTTTACCGTGCCACTGGCCCTCATCGGAGTCGTCATTTCCCTCTTCGTGACCGGGACCACGATCAGCGTCATGGTCCTGCTGGGGATCATCATTCTGGCTGGAATCGTCGTCAACAACGCGATTGTCCTGGTCGACTACGCCAATCAGTTGCGACGCCGTAGCCTCCCCAAGCGAGCGGCTCTTCTGGAGGCCGGGCAGGTGCGTCTGCGACCCATCGTGATGACCACGATGACCACCATACTGGGCTTGATTCCGATGGCCGTCAGTTGGGGCGAAGGCGCTGAGATTCGGGCGCCCATGGCGATTACCGTGATCGGCGGCCTGCTCTTCTCGACCCTCTTGACGCTGATCTTCATCCCGGTGGTCTATGAACTGGTGGACCGGAAAGCGGCTGTCGCTGAGGAAGCCTCGGCTTCCCGGCAGTTGGCTGCATCAGGCGAGCTTCCACAAACATTCAGACCCGCAACGGGAGACTAAATGAACTCTGACAACGATCCTTTCAAGAATCCCTCGGGCGACGGGCGGAAAGGCGGGCTGGGGCGGCTTTCCCGACTTTCTGATTTCTCGATTCGATTCCCCGTCACGATCTGCATGGTGCTGCTCTCCTTTCTGGTGCTGGGAGGGGTTTCGATGACCAAGATCCCCTTGGTTCTGTTTCCCAACATCAACGAACCGCTGATTGCCGTTTTTGCCCCCTATCCGAACGCGACTCCGGAGCAGGTTCAGCAGACCATCACCAAGCCCCTGGAAGAGGTCCTCAGCACCATTCCTCACGTCTCCAGGATCAGTTCCACGGCCAGCGCCAACGAAGGCTCCGTGATTCTGTTCTTCGACTGGGGGGAGGATATCGACTACCTTCGCTCGGAGGTTCGAACCAAGGTCGAGCAGATCCGCAAAGACCTGCCCGAGGACCTGGAACACGTTTTCGTTCGCAACTGGAATACCAGCGATATTCCCATCATCGAAGGTCGCATCGCCTCCGGCCGCGACCTGAGGGGCTCCTACGATTTTCTTGACGCCAAGATCAAGAAACCGCTGGAGAGGGTGGCGGGAGTGGCTGAAGTCGAGATCGGTGGAGTCGAACGAAAGGAGTTGGAGATCAATCTGAGACTGGATGACCTCAAGCGCTACCATGTCGACGTGGGCTCCCTCTTCCAGCGCCTGGATAGCGTCAACCTGAACACTTCACTGGGGAGAGTGGATGACGGCGGTTACCGCTTTGGGGTGATCACCGACAGCGCCGTGACTTCGCTGGACCAACTACGAGGCTTCCCCGTCGACGGCAGAGGATTGCAGCTGCGGGACATTGCCGACATTGAGCTTCGGGACCCGGCCCTCAATTACGGGCGCCATTTGAATGGCGACTATGCCATCTCCCTGGAGATCAAGAAAGCATCGGACGCCAACACCGTGAAAACTGTGGAGCGGGTCATGGAGCAGATCGAAAGGCTCAACAATGATCCCTCTCTTCAGGGGATTCAAGTGCTGGTGTGGCACAACTCCGGCAAGGAGATCACCAAGTCCCTGTTTGGATTACTGAACGCCGGTATGATTGGGGCCCTGCTGGCTATCTTTGTCCTCTACCTTTTCCTGCGCAAATTCGGCGCCACCTTGGCCATCGGTTTTGCCATCCCCTTTTCGATCGTTGCGGCCATCGGTTTTCTCTATTTGATGGGGAACACGCTGAACGTTCTCTCGATGATGGGCCTCATGCTCTCCACCGGCATGCTGGTGGACAACGCGGTGGTGGTGCTGGAGTCGATCTACCGACATCTTGAAAGAGGAACCGATCGAGTGACGGCTGCCCGTGTTGGAACGCATGAGGTACTGATGGCCGTAGTCGCCTCCACCCTCACCTCGGTCATCATTTTCGTCCCTCTCGTCTTCGGGAAGAAGACCAACCTGTCCATCTTTCTGGGGCACACCGGCACCGCGATCATCATCACCTTGTTCTGCTCCCTTTTCGTCTCCATGACCTTGATCCCGCTCGGCGTGGCTCGATTCATCGAGATTGACGTGAATAGGAAGTCCAAATGGCAGCAGAAGATGTTCGAGTGGCTGCGACCCTTTCTATCACGGCTTTTCGGAAGTCGCCGCTCCGCCGGCGCCACAAGCTCGAAGGGGGGCTTTTTCCGCACCTCTCCGCTGGAAGGGTATCTCAGGGTGATGAGCTGGACACTGAATCATCGAGGGCTGGTGCTGGTAACCAGCGCCATTGTCGTGGCCGTCTCCTTCCAGGTGCTGAGCCAACTGCCGGATACTTCACCCGAGGCGCAGGAGCTGCGGGATCTGTCCATCGACTATGATTTCTCGGAAAGCTACCATTACGCCAAGATTGAGACCGATTTCATCAACCCGGTCGAATCCTATCTCTTCGTCAACAGGGAGCGCTTCAAGATCAAGGACGTCTATAGCTGGTATGCCAATAACGAAGGTCAGACCCGAATCTACTTCGATACCGAACGGCTGGATCTGGGTGAGCTCACAACGATTCGAAAAGAGATCTCCAAGGATCTCCCCGTGATTGCCGGAGCCGAGATCCGGTTGGGCCGTCAGGAGGGGGCGCAGAATGAGAACTGGATCGGGGTCAACATCTACGGTGACGACAGCGTTGTCCTGCAAAGGTTTGCGGCGGAGGCCCGGAAGAAACTCTTGAACAAGGAGAGCTTCAATGAGGTTCACACCGCCCTCGATCGGGGTCGGGGGGAGGTTCAGATCACTCTGAATCGGGAATTGGCCAAGCGAGTCGGCGTCTCCCCCCAGTCGGTGGCACAGGTGCTGGACATCGTCATGCGGGGCCGTCGCATTCGGGGCTACCGCACCTCGGAAGGAGAAGTGGAAATCTGGGTGAAGCTGCAGTCTCGGGACCGGGAAGATCTGTCCGACTTGAAGTCCATGGTGGTGGGGGGAGGACCGGAAGGGCAGGACATTCTGCTGACCCAGGTGGCGGATTTGAACATCGTCAAGACCCCCGAGGCCATCCAGCGGGAGGATCGGCAGACCTACACCGGGCTGTGGGCTAATTACGGCGGCGAAAAGAAGGACGAGGGCAAAGAGTCGGTTACCGAGGTGATGAACAGCCTCAAGTTTCCTTCCGGCTACGGCTGGAGCTACGGTTTCTGGACACAGAGGGAAGACCAGGAAAACCAGGAGTTCATCTTCAACCTGCTGCTGGCCTTGTTCATGGTCTACTTTGTGATGGCCTCGCTTTTCGAGTCGCTTGCCCATCCTTTTGCCATCATGATTTCCCTCGTCTTCGCTTTTGTCGGGGTGGCCTGGTTCCTTTTTCTGACCGGGACGCCCTTCAACCTGATGGCAATGATTGGTCTGATGATCCTGATGGGCATTGTGGTCAATAACGGTATTGTCCTGCTCGATCACATCAACCACTTACGGCAACGGGGCATGCCCCGGGCGACGGCCATCCTGGAAGGGTGTCGAGATCGCTTCCGTCCCATTCTGATGACAGCCACCACCACCGTGGTGGGGCTGCTTCCCCTGGCCGTGGGAACCACCAGCATTTTCGAACTCCGTTACTTCCCCATGGCCAGAACCGTGATGGGAGGCCTGATTGCCTCCACCATTCTGACTCTGGTCGTGCTTCCCACCGTCTACACCGTGGTCGACGATCTGTCCGTGGGCCTGAAGCGAATCTGGTTCAGGAGCAAGAGAAAGGCCGACCCCGGGACGGAAGCTCAGCAGAGTCTCGTCCCTACGGCTGACAAGGCTTGAGAAGTAGAAATCGTTGTTCCACCCGGCTGAGCGGCTTACCGCTGAATTCTGGAAACCTTAGCTGATTGCAGCGCAATTCTGAGAATTTTGCTCTCAGATGCGTCGCAATTGCCGATGCTCGCCGTTGCCCTGCAAACTGAACCGAAGCGTCAGCGCCCGGCCCGTCAGGGCCGGGACACCCGGTACCCCCCGTGCCAGGCCCGGAGGGCCGACACAAAGGTGTCATGGCAACCCAGCCGTCATGGTCATAGTCGCGTCGTCGTTCTGGGGGCGGAGCCTCGCCCGACTCAGGGGACCAGTCCCAGACTCTGAAGGGCGGGGAGGAGGCGCCGCAGGTGGGCGGCTCTTCGTGCCGCCGCCAGGCGCCGAGCCTGGTCTTCAGTCAGTATTTGCTGAAAACCTTCAACCATGTCGTGGCGAGCTTCTCCGACCTGGCGGCGCAGGCCCCGGATCTGGATGACCAGGCTTCCCACACTCTCCACTGAAGGGCTGTCCGACTCCAACTCCTGGCTCAGTGCCTCCTCCGCCGCCCGGATGGATTCCCGCAAGGGGGTGACCTGCTCTTCCAAGGCGCCCCGAAGGTCCAGGAACTGGCTCACCTGCTCATCAGTCAACTGCAGGAAATGTTGGAGCACCCTCACCGGCCCCGGTAACTGGTCCTCCTGAGGCAGAGCGGCGGTGCCCATGAGTGCCGCCACAGCGACAACAACCGAAAGTCTTAACTTCTTCATTCTTTCTCCTTCGATTTAATGTAGAACCCGCGCCGACACCCAAAGCCTCCAGCCGGCCGAAGAAGGGTGCGCAAACGCAATCATGAATCAGTTGGGATGATCTTGGCTCTGAAGCCGGCCCGACGGTGGGGAAGATTCGGGCTGCTGCAAGGGCCTCTCGTTTCTAGGTCTGGAACGGACTCCCGGGCGCGCGTCGCGGTTTCTGTTTCGCATCCTCTTGAGCCGGGTGAGCTGCTCCGACGTGAGCTGGTTCCGGATGCGCACGCCCAGGAGAAGATGAGTCCGCTTGATTTGTCGCTCCAGATCCAGGATCTTGTCCAGCTGGGAGAGGACCTGAGCCTCCGGGACGGCCGACGTCTCCAGGATTGCCGCCATGCCCTGGACCTCCTTCTCCAGACTCCACTGCAGGGAAGTGAACTGGGACTGTGCCTCCTGGATCTGCCCCACAATGTATTCCCGCTGCTGGTCGGACAGTTCCAGTGCCTGCTGATGGCGCATGATCAGTTCGGGAGGAAAGAGAAAGCGGCGCAGCGGATCCGGACCCGGATTCTGGGCCTGTACCCAACCCAAGGAGCACACTGTCAAGACCACAAGTCGGTGGGTTGTCTTTTTCATCATCTCCTCGCTTGACTGGCTCATTGTTGGGAGCCTACGGCGGACTTGAGTCCAGCGGTCCAGTCATAGGATGCTCCGACCACACCGAGAGACGGCAGGGTTGTAAGCATTTCTTCCCCGCCAAAGTGGAGCAAGACATCGGTTGGCGACCTCCACTCCGACAGAGAAGCGCTCTGGACCCTGTGGGGGCGGAGCCACCCGTACTTGGATCCCACCAGCGCACCCGCCGTGAGCAGGAGTAGTAGCGCAGCCGTTGAGAAGACGGGGCGAAGGCCCCACCCTCGCCGGCTGGGAAGGCCCTCGATCACGCGCTGAAAGGAGGGAGCCTCCTCCCTTTCCCGGTGGCGCTGCTGCTCAAAGAATTGCCTGATTGCGGTGTCTTGCCAGTCGGAATTCATGGCTTCTTTTCGCCCCTTGCATGTAGCGGCGCATCTGTTGTTTGGCCCGGTGGTAGTGGGTCCGGGCCGATCCCGTGGAAACGCCCATGACGCCGGCCGCCTCCTCCAGACTCAGCTGCTGGTAAAAGACCAGGTGCAGGACTTCTCGCTGACGCCGGGAGAGCCGGCCCAGAGCCTGGTGGACCCACACCCGCATCTGGGCCTTGTGCTCATCGGACAGCTTTTCTCCTACCAGGGGAGCCTCCGCCGACGGCGCCGGGAGTCGAAGGTTCCGGAGTATCCGCCGGCGGGCCACGCAGGCTTTGCGGCGGATGACCGCAAACAACCATGTCTGGAAACTCGATCTTCCCGAAAAAGATGCTTTTCCTTCCAGGATGGCAAGATAGGTTTCCTGCAACACTTCTTCAGCTTCTTCCCGGTTGCCCCGGCAACAGTGCAAGGCCCACCCAAAGGCGCGGCGGTGATGCTTCTTCAGTCTCTCCTCCAGCGTGTCCTCCAGCATTCACCAACTCCGGGCGCCCTTCTAAGTATTGGTGTTCCCGGGCGTCCTTCTATATGACTTGAATCGTGGCTGCAAGTTTTCATTTCCCGAAAAGGGCCTCATTTGTCCAGTCGGCAGAGAGGTTTCCCCAGTCGTTTCACGGCCGTGAGTAGGGGCGGAAAGATCCCGAGATTCCTTGAAAGGGTTACGGCGTATCAGCGACCCGGAGGCGGGTTGAGAAACGGATTGACGACCCGGACTCCGTCCAGATTCCGCCCCTCCTGCAGATCCTCCGTCAGCAGGACGCGGCACACACTCACCTGTGCAGCCGCCACGATCAAGGCGTCCCACCAGGAGAGCGAGTGGCGGTCTTCCAGATTCCAGGCGGCCTCGAGGACCTGGGCATTGAGCGGTTGCGGTTCCCAGGAGAGCAGCGCGCGCACATCCCCCCGGGCTTGGGCAACGTTCAGACCCGGACTCAGTTTTCGAGTGACCGTGACGTAGAACTCATGCAGAACCTGCAGACTCAAACAGCCGTCGCGGGTCTTCCACAAATACCTCATCCAGGCCTCGGCTTGCTCCTGTTTGCCCGCTTCCGAGGAATCGCGGGTGTAGACCAGCACGTTGGTGTCAACGAAGACTTTGCCGGTCATGGAGTTGCTCCCGCGCGGGGTAACCCGTCTCTTTCTTGAGTGGAGCCGGTGAGGCCGACAGATAGTCACGCATCGCCCTCTTGTAACCCTGCTCCCGAAGCATTCTCTCCTCCAGGAGCTGACCGACGAGGCGAGACACACTGGTGTCGTGCCGGGCCGCCCAGATCCGCGCCCAGCGGGCCACCTCCTCTTTCACCGAAACCGTCAAGTTACGCATGTCAAGATTCTAGTGATTCACGAACTTCGTGTCAATATGGGCTCGTGCTGATCCCGAGTGAGCCTCACCTGGTCTTCATCGGTATCGGAATCGGGTTCGCAATCGCAATCGAATTGCAATGGGCACACTGCCGATCATCGACAGCGACCCCGATAGCGATACCGATACCGATCGCGAGCCCCAAGCAAAGCAAGGCGCCTGGGTGTGGCAGAGCGAAGGGTTTGCCGCAACCTCTCTCGCCAAGGACCCAATGGGCGGCTCCACTGGCACGAAGACATCCCATCTTTGGGTAGAGAACGAAAAAGGGACACTCTTCCGCGATCCTTGGCAAGCCGGGAATCTTAGCAGCTCACGCTGTTCCCTCCACACGAAGGAAACGGCGGGCTCACGCCCACCGCTCGCCCGGAGGGTGAGGTGGTTCCGCTCGAACCCCGAAGCGCCTCGTCGGCGCTCACAGGGAAGACGAAAAACGCGCTGTCCCCATCTCGGCGGCCCCCTTCCCCATCTCGGCCTGTCCCTATCTCTGCGCCGTCGCCGGCAGGTTGTTCCGGGGCTGTGCGTCCAAGTCGATCCTTTTCAATTCTTCTTCCCTTGGGTACCATGTTAGACCGCTTTTGCCAACTTCCGCTGGTGGGCCAGGACTTGGCCGGCCGATCTGGAAAGGGAATCCAGTGACGAACAGTCTGCTACAACAACTGAATCAACGGGTGGCCAAGGCCCGCGACCCCATTCTCGAGTTTCTCCGCCAGATCGTTGCCATTCCCAGCCTGGAGAGCGACATCGAAGCTGTCGGCAGGCGCGTCTGCGAGGAGATGGAGAAACTGGACTTCGACGAGGTCTACGTGGACCGATATGGTTCAGCCGTGGGGCGCGTCGGTGAGGGCGAGACGATTTTGCTCTTCGACAGCCATCTCGACACGGTGGGCGTGGGCGATCCGGCCAGTTGGGAATGGGACCCATTCCAGGGGAAGGTGGAGGAGGGAATGTTCTATGCCCGCGGTGCCTCGGATGAAAAGGGCAGTACGCCGGGCATGATCTACGCCATGGCCATCGCGCGCGATTTGGGATTGCTGGACGGCTACACCGTCTACTATCTCGGAAATGTTGAAGAATGGTGTGACGGAATCGCCTGCCAGGCCTTTCACGAATGGGAAAAGATCACGCCTGATTTCGTCGTGATCGGCGAACCCACCAACATGAACGTTTACCGGGGACACAAAGGGCGCGTCGAATTGGAAGTGATCTGCAAAGGCAAGAGCGCCCACGCCGCCAGCAACTTCATGGGTGACAACGCCATTTACAAGATGACGCCTCTCATCGACGCCATTCGCAAGATGGACGCTACTTTGCCGAGCCATGACTTTCTGGGGCAGGGACGAATCACGGTCACCCGCGTTTCCAGCCTGGGCCCGAGCGACAACGCAGTCCCCGACCACTGCCAGATCTTTATCGACCGCCGCATCACTTTTGGAGAAACCCGGGAGAGTGTGATCGACGCCATCCAATCGCTCATCCCCCAAGCGCACAGAGACGATTTCGAGGTGCGTCAACTGGTCTATGACACACCCAGTCATACGGGCGCTGTGTTCGTCTATGAGAAATTTTTTCCCGCCTGGGCGCTGGAGGAAACCGACCCACTGGTGCGTGCCGGAAAGAATGTCTTGAAGAGGGTCTGGAACAAAGATCAACCAGCCGGAAAGTGGGATTTCTCGACCAACGGCAACTACTGGTGTGGCAAGGCGGGCATCCCCTCTGTCGGCTACGGACCGGGAGATGAGGTCTACGCCCACTCCGTCAACGAGCACGTCGCTCTGGACGACGTGGTCGAGGCGACCAAGTTTTATGCCCTGCTCCCGGAGGCCATTGGGCGGGAGGTTGGGGAGAAGGCAGCCCCCTGAGGGCCGGAGCGCCTTTTCGGGTTTGTTGATACGAGGAGAGTCGATCAGAAGTGGGAGAATCAGATGGAAACCTTGTTTCGGGGCCGCGACATGATCACCACTCAGGAGTGGTCCAAAGATGAGCTCAGGACGATCCTGGAGGTCGCCCTCGATCTCAAACGGAAGCGCGCCCTGGGCGTGCCCCATGCCTACTTGCGAGATAAGGTGCTGGCGATGCTCTTCTTTTTTTCCAGCACCCGTACCCGCAGCAGCTTTGAAGCCGGCATGGCGCAATTGGGGGGGCATGCCCAGTTTATCGACAGCTCGACGACACAGATCGGACACGGCGACACGGCCAGGGAGATCGGAGAGATCCTGGGGCGCTATAATGACGGCATTGCCATCCGGCAGTGCGATTGGAGCGTCGGGAACCAGTACATCCGCGATGTCGCCGCCGCCAGCCGGGTACCGGTGCTCAACATGCAGTGTGACCTCTACCACCCATTCCAGGCCCTCGCCGACCTGCTCACGATTGTGGAAGAAAAGGGCGATCCGCGCGGGTTGACGATCAATGTGAGCTATGCCTATGCCCGCAGTTACCAGAAACCGATGAGTGTCCCGCAGAGTCTGATTCTGCTGATGACACGCTTTGGCATGCATGTCCGCTTGACGTGCCCGCCGGAGTTCAAGCTGTTGCCCGAGATTGTGGGTCAGGCGAAGCAGAATGCGGGCGACCATCGCGGCTCCTTTGAAATTCTGGATGATTTTGACGAGGGTTTCAGGGAGGCTGATGTCGTCTACCCCAAGAGCTGGGGTTGCATGGCGACGACAGCCGACCTGGAGGAATCGGCGCGAATCAGCCACAAGTACAGCCACTGGATCGCCGATGAAGAAAGAATGGCTCTCGCCAAAGAGAACGCCATCTACATGCACTGTCTGCCCGCCGACCGCAACATCGAGGTCGCAGACGGTGTGATTGACGGTCCTCACAGCGTCGTCTATCGGGAGGCTGAGAACCGGCTCCATGTCCAAAAGGCGGTCCTGGCGCTGACCTTTTGAGAGAGGGCGGTTCATCGGGAGAGGGCCGCTCTGGCCTGACAGTTGGCGACCGACTCGTGGTCAAGGCGAGGAACGGGTCGTGAAGGGACCTGGCCTGAGTTGTCGAGTGTGTCCAACAGCTCACCCGGATTTCTCGCACCCGGTCGTGGCGAAGACCCGGAAGCGCCGCGCTGACAAGGCGTTACGACCGAAGCCTCCGGAGGCGTGGTCGTGCACTGCGTCGAGGAGACCCGAGGGTGGGCAACGCAGTCAGCGCAGATGATTCCGGCTCTGCAGGAGATTGGGTGTGAGAAATGCAGACGAAGTCGAGGTGCCCGAAGGTTCGGACCGTGGCCACGGCGGCTGACCGCCGGTGGGGAGTTCTGGAGACTAGGACGGCAGGATGAATGGCAGGGCCGTGCTGGCAGTGGGGGGAAATGCCCTCATCAGGGATGAGCGACACCAGACGGTCGAAGACCAATATCAGGCGGCCGGAGAAGCCACCAGCCACATCACGGAAATGATCCAGCGCGGTTGGGAGGTGGCCGTGACCCATGGCAACGGGCCGCAGGTCGGCTTCATTCTGCGCCGCTCCGAGCTGGCGGCCGCGGAGTTGCACGAGGTCCCGCTGGATGTGTGTGGCGCCGACTCCCAGGGGGCGATCGGCTATGCCCTACAGCAAAACCTGCTCAACGATTTTCAAGAGTGTGGCATCCGGAAAACGGTGGCGACCCTCATTACCCAAACCGAGGTTCGAGCCGACGATCCCGCCTTTACCCATCCCAGCAAGACCATCGGCTCCTTCATGACGGAAGAGGTGGCGAGGCAACGGCGCGACAAGGATGGCTGGGAGGTGGTTGAAGACGCCGGACGCGGCTGGCGCCGCGTGGTGCCTTCTCCAGTGCCCAGGCGCATCGTGGAAGCGAAGGCCATTCAGGCCCTGCTGGCCGCCGGCGTGGTGACCATTACGACCGGTGGAGGTGGAATCCCTGTCGTCGCGGACGAGAAGGGAAGGCTTCGCGGTGTGGCGGCCGTCATCGACAAGGACCTGGCCGCGGCACTGCTCGCCAATGCCATCGGCGCCGATCTGCTCATCATCAGCACCGCTGTTGAGAAAGTCGCCCTCAACTGGAGCTGCCCCGACCAGAGCTGGATCGATCAAATGACGCTCGCTCAAGCCCGCCGCTATCTGGCTGAAGGTGTCCACTTTGAAGCCGGCAGCATGGCCCCGAAGATTCAAGCCGTCATCAATTACCTGGAAGGGGGCGGCCGGCGGGTCATCATCACCAATCCGGCCAATATCCAACGGGCGCTGGATGGCAAGACGGGGACTCACATTCTGCCGTGAACCACATTCTTCACCTCAAGTGCGTGATCTGCGGTCGGACTTACGCGACAGACGAGATCGAATACGTCTGTCCGGATCACGGCTACGAGGGTATCGTCGATGTGGTTTATGACTACGACCGGGTTGGCCATGGTATCAGCCGGCGCCAACTGGCGGAAAGCGACGACTTCACGATCTGGCGCTATAGGCCCCTGCTGCCGGTCGAACCAGACGCCGCGCCGCCGGCGCTGGCGGTGGGCTGGACCCCGCTCTACCCCGCGCCGGCGCTGGAAAAATCCCTCCGGCTGAAACGTGTCTGGGTGAAGGATGACGGTCGCCAGCCCACCGCCTCCTTCAAGGACCGGGCCAGTGCCCTGGCCGTGGTCAAGGCCAGGGAGAGAGGCGCGGAGACGATTACCACAGCCAGCACCGGCAACGCGGCGGCAGCTTTGGCCGGTCTCTGCGCCGGCCTGCAACTCAGCAACGTCATCTTCGTACCCGAATCGGCGCCTGGCGCCAAGATTGCCCAGCTGCTGGTCTATGGTTCCACGGTGTTCTTGGTGAGGGGCAGCTACGACGATGCCTTTGATTTGTGCCTGCAAGCCTCCTCCGAGTATGGCTGGTACAACCGCAACACCGCCTACAATCCGTACATGAGCGAGGGTAAGAAGACCGCCAGTTTCGAGATCTGTGAGCAGCTCAACTGGAGACCCCCGGATGCGGTTTTGGTCAGCGTGGGCGACGGCTGTATCATCGGGGGCTTGCACAAGGGCTTCAAGGACATGCTGGCGTTGGGCTGGATTCGACGCTCACCCCGTCTGATAGGCGTGCAGGCGGCAGGCAGCAACTTTTTGGCCCAGGCTTGGGAAAAGGGGGAGGACGTTTCCCGCAAGGCGCCCATCCACGCTCACACCGTGGCCGACAGCATTTGTGCGGCTCTGCCCCGGGATCGAATCAAAGCCATGGCGGCCGTCCGGGAAACCGGCGGCGCCTTTCTCACTGTCAGCGACGAAGAAATCCTGGCCGCCCTGCCCGCTCTTGCCCGTTCAACCGGCGTCTTCGCTGAGCCGGCCGGGGCCGCCGCTTACGCCGGCCTCGTCAAGGCCCGGCGCGAAGGGATACTTTCGCCGCCCGATAGGGTCGTTGTCGTCAATACGGGAAGTGGATTGAAGGATGTGGCCAGCGCCGTCCAGTCCGTCCAGAGGCTCGGCCCGCAAGCCCGCCACATCGACCCCAGTCTCGACAGCTTGAGAAGCGCCCTGACAGAAACCTAGCCCGGATTTCTCACACCCGGTCGTAGGAAGAGCCGGAAGCGCCGCGCTGACAAGGCGTTACGACCGAGGCCCCCGGAGGCGTAGTCGTGCACTACGTCGAGGAGGCCGAGGGCGGGCAACACAGGCCGGCGTGAAAGTATTCTCTCAATCTCCCGTTCCTTCGCTCATTTCCTATGAATCAGGGCCACCCAAAATGGGAAATCCCTTGCAGATGGGTCTGGTCGCAGAAGCGGGCGGTCGAGCTGGAAGCTCCTTGCGCGACAAGTCTTATGGCCATTTCAAAGCCTGGTGGAGCTTTTGGCACCAGATTTGCGTTTTTCTCCCATGCGTCACGGGAGACTCGGAGGCATGCCGGGCAGATTGCCCGTGGGGGCAGTCGACGGCTCGGGGACTCGAGCTGGAGAAAGGGAGACCTCCTGCCAGCCGCTTCTGAGCATCGCTCACAGCCGAGAGAGGGAGGAAACCACCTCAATGCTTGACGAAGAACTGAACGAGCGGCGCAAGCAGCTGGAAGCGGCCATCAATCAGACGTTGAGCTCATCGCCCCAAATCGCGGCCGCGGTGGGGAGAATTCGGGAGAAGGGTTACGACGTTTTCCTGTTGATTGAAGCCATGATTGGACTCACCCAGAGCGACGCCTCCAATCCTCAGTCACGCCACTCCTCAAAGAGGATAACGCCCACGGTCCGACTCCAACTGACAAGTCATGACAAAGTCTTTCTCAAGTCCTTGAAAATCAAGCCCGGCTAGGCCGCGAGGTGGGCAACAGCGAGTCCGGGCCACGCAGTCAGGACCAAAGATCCGGGACCGCCAGAGACGATTCCTGTTGAAACTTCCCCAATGTGAAAGCGTCTTTTGACTATATGCCTCAGCTTAGCGGAGCCAAGAGACTGTTCATCGGCACACGTGTGGGTCTGGAACACGGTGAGCTGCCTTCAATCGAGATCGAATACGAGACCTGGGGCCGCCTCTCGGAGGCAAGAGACAACGCCATCCTGATTTGCCCTGCTTTCTCCGCTCACAGTCATGCCCGCTCCCATGAAGACAATCCGGAACCGGGATGGTGGGAGGAGATGATCGGACCCGGCCGGGCCTTCGACAGCAGCCGCTTTTTTGTCGTTTGTGCCTCTCTGCTGGGCGGTTCTTGCGGAACCACCGGTCCACTCTCCACCAATCCGGAGACGGGTCGTGCCTATGGACCGGAATTCCCCATTATCAGCATCCGCGATATTGTGGATGTTCAAGTTCGGTTGCTGGACCACCTCGGTCTGGAGCGTTTATTTGCCGTGGCGGGAGGGTCTATGGGGGCCATGGAAGCGATCGATCTGGCCGTTCGCTATCCGCGGCGGGTCAGGCTGGTGATCGCCATGTCCGGGACCGCTCGTACCCAGCCTTACACGGCCACCATTCGGCACGTGGGTCGCCAGGCCATCCTCCTGGATCCGTCCTTCCAGGACGGTCACTATGAAGGCGCCGGACCGCGGGCCGGATTGAGACTGGCGCGCGAACTGGGAACGATCTACTATCGATCCCGGCAAGACTTCAATACCCGTTTTTCCTGCACCCCACGCCAGGTTCCCTCTTTGGGAGCGTCGACTTTTGATTTTCAGAGCTACCTGACCCACATGGGCAACAAGATTGTGGGAAAGTTCGATGCAAATGCCTACTTGCGCCTCTCTCTGGCCATGGATCTGCACGACGTCAGCCGGGGATTCAAGAGTCTCGAGCAGGCGCTGGGGCAGGTGGAGGCCGAGTTTTTCACCATGGGTGTGGAGGAAGATCTGCTGATCCCCATTGAGGAGCAGGAAGGCTTGCACAGAGCCCTCCTCGAATCGGGGGTGAGGAGCACCTGGCACACCCTTTCCAGTCGCTTCGGACACGACGCCTTCCTGAAGGAGTTCGACTGGATGACTCCGCGCATCCGTGAGTTTCTGCGTTCCCCGGTTCCAGCCGTCACCTGACTCTGCGCCGACTGGCTATCGGATCCCTTCTGACCAGCGGCGGACTGGGATTGGTCTTCGCCGCCGGCTTCCTGGTTTCCCCCAAGCACTGCTGGGACTCCTGACCTCACACCAGGACGTGATCGCTTCGGCTCTCAAACCCGGCTCCACCGGGTGATGTCCCTCGACGACTCCCCATCAGAACCACGGGGGGAAGTGAAAAACTCGACAGCCCTCTGCAGTAGAATCCCAGAAGATGGTCGTCTCCAGGGTCAAACGCGCCTATGTCTGCCAGTCGTGTGGAGTGCAGAGCCGAAAGTGGCTGGGGCGCTGTCCCGGCTGCGGGGAGTGGAACAGCCTGGTGGAAGAAAGCGTGGGTGAAAAGACTTCCCGGGGAGGCGCTTCCAGCCCCGCCATTCCCTTGTCCGAGGTGGATCGCACCGAGATCGAGAGAATTGAGATCCAGAATCCCGAGTTCGATCGTGTGCTGGGTGGTGGAATCGTTCCGGGATCTCTTGTTCTTCTGGGAGGTGAACCCGGGATTGGGAAATCGACCTTACTGCTGCAGGTGGCCGACAGGCTCTCGAGCCAAGGTCTAAGGGTTCTCTATGTGGCCGGTGAAGAATCGACCCGCCAGATCAAACTCCGGGGTGATCGGCTGGGAGTCGACGGCTCACAGTTGTTCCTGGTATCGGAAACTCAACTGGAACGGGTTTTTGAGGAAGCCGGCCGAATCCGGCCCGAGATCCTGATCGTCGATTCCATTCAGACCCTTTTTACAGAGAATCTGGAATCCGCGGCGGGCAGCATCAGCCAAGTTCGGGAGTGCGCCGGCCAGTTGCTGCGTTATGCCAAAGGACGTCATGTCCCCGTCTTTCTCATCGGGCACATCACCAAGGACGGCGCCCTGGCAGGCCCCAAGTCGCTGGAGCATATCGTCGACGTTGTCCTCTATTTCGAAGGGGAGCGGCACCAGCATCAAAAGATCATCCGAGCGGTCAAGAATCGGTTTGGCCCGGCCAATGAACTGGGTATTTTCGAGATGACCAGTCAAGGTCTGTTCTGCGTCGAGAACCCTTCCCAGCTCTTTCTTTCCGAGCGGGCCAGGGATGTCTCGGGGTCGGTGGTCGTCTGCACCCTGGAGGGATCGCGTCCCGTTCTGGTCGAGCTCCAGGCTCTGGTCACCCAGGCCGGCTATGGCACCGCCCGAAGGGTCACCAATGGGGTGGATCCCAATCGCCTGTCGCTTCTCCTGGCCATGCTGGAAAAACGAGTCGGGCTTCAGCTCATGGGACGCGACGTCTATCTCAACGTGGCGGGAGGACTTTCTCCTACCGAACCGGCTCTCGATCTGGGGATTGTGGGAGCGGTTGTCTCCAGTGCCCAGGATCTTCCCATCTGCCCCGGAACCGTGATCTTCGGTGAACTGGGGTTGGCAGGTGAGGTTCGGGCGGTGAGTTTCGCCCACGTCAGGGTCAGAGAGGCCAAGGCCATGGGCTTCAGCAGAGTCTTTCTGCCCGGCGGCAACCTCCCTCTGGCTGAACCTGTCAGCGGGATTGAACTGATCGGGATCTCCGCGGTGAGGGACTACCTCTCCTGGCTGGACACGTCAGTCGTCGAAGGGATAGAATGAAATTGGCGGGATCATACTTATAGCTATATCATTTCATTGATTGCTCGTTTCAGTCCTGTGATCTTCCCTGACTTACCCACTCAGCGTCTTTTGACGCGGAAAGGAGGGCTCAAATGGGGGTATGGTTGATCCGCGGTTTATTCACCGTGACGTTCACTGTAACCACCTTTTTTCTAAAGCCCTTTAATCTCACACCGTCCTGGTCCTTCGCGGTCGGTCTTCTACTCGCTGTCGCAGTCATACTGTTCGAGATGAATCTCCGCCACAGTTCTCTCAAAACCTTGATAGGCGCCGCCTTGGGCTCCATTCTGGGTATCATGGGCGCGGTTCTCATCAGTCTTGTGGTCGGAAAGATGTCCTTTCTGTCACCCAATACGGCCACTTTTCTTCAAGTACTCATCCTGGGGGTCATGACCTATGTGGGCCTGGTGGTCGGGATATCCAAGGGAGATCTACTGGATCTAAGCTTTGACGGGCTGTTCAAAGAACTTGGGGGCCGGAAGCCGGCTAAGATTTTAGACACCAGCGTGATCATCGACGGCCGCGTTGCCGACATCGTGGAAACCGGTTTTCTGGATGGAGTGTTGATGGTGCCCGAGTTTGTCCTGCAGGAGCTGCAGCTGATCGCGGATTCCGCTGATTCCATCAAGCGCAACCGCGGCCGCCGCGGACTGGACATCCTCCAGAAGATACAGAAGAAACCCAACATCAAGGTTGCCATCGTGGAAGAGGATTATCCCGAGATCAAGGCCGTTGACTTGAAGCTGATTGAACTGGCCAAGGAGACCAGCGCCAAGATTGTCACCAACGACTTCAACCTCAACAAGGTGGCTCAGCTCCGGGGAGTCAAGGTGCTGAACATCAACGAGTTGGCCAACGCCCTCAAACCCGTGGTGCTGCCTGGAGAGGGCATGCGGGTATTCATCTTGAAGGAAGGCAAAGAGTATAATCAGGGGGTCGCCTATTTGGACGACGGAACGATGGTGGTGGTGGACAATGCCCGGCGCATGATCGGCAGAAACGTGGACATTCTCGTGACCAGCGTCCTTCAGACCACCGCCGGCAAGATGATTTTTGGCTCGGGGCGGGGGGGCGCCGCGCGCCCCCGCGGCGAGTACCAGCAAGAGAAGGTCTCCCGTCTTTGATCGGCTTGATTCTGGCTGCCGCCGGGTCGGGGTCCCGCTTCGGGTCCCACGTTCCGAAGCAGTTCCTCTACCTCCACGACACTCCTGTCTACCAGCATGCCCTGACTCCTTTCGTCTCGCTTTGTTCGCCGCTCGTAGTGGTGGTGCCCTCGGCCTGGAAGCATCGGGTGAGCCGTGAACTGCAGTCGGCCGGCTTTCCGGCCATCGTAACGAGTGGCGGTGAGGAGCGCCAGGATTCCGTTTATCGGGGATTTTGCGAGCTGGGCGATAATGTGGACCTCGTTCTGGTTCACGACGCCGCCCGCCCTTTTGTCTCAACAAGCTTGATCTCCAGGGTGATCGAGCAGGCCGGCTTGACCGGCGCCTGCGTCCCGGGAGTTCAAATCGCCGAGACAGTCAAGGAAATAGAGGAGGAGGGCAAAGTGGTTCGCACCCTCCGCCGAGAGAGCCTGCGGCTCATCCAGACGCCTCAAGGTTTTGGCAGGGCGCTGCTGGGGCGGGCTCTTGCAAAGGCCCTCCGGGAAGATGTACGCGCCAGTGACGAAGCGGTCCTGATCGAACGGCTGGGAATGCCGGTGCAGGTGATCCCGGGGGAAATAAGCAATGTCAAGATCACCTGGCCGGAGGATGGGGGAGGATTGATGCTAGCGGGGGACCTGGGTGAAGCCCCTTCCTTGGCTGGCCCCCTGGTTAAGGAGGGAAGGAGCCCTTCCGGGAAGCGGAGATGAAGTCGGATGCCATCCCCTGGCGAGTTGGACTCGGGTATGATTTCCATCCTTTTGAAGAGGGTCGCCGCCTCGTGCTGGGAGGCATCGAGGTTCCGGGTCACCTGGGCCTGAAGGGCCACTCGGACGCCGACCCGATCCTGCACGCGGTCGCCGATGCCCTGCTGGGCGCGGCCGGTCTGAAGGACTTGGGAAGCTATTTCCCGGACGACGATCCTCGCTATCGTGACATCTCCAGTCTGATTCTACTGGAAAAGGTGTATCGGTTGATTCGAGGCAAGGGCTTTGTTCCCGGCAACGTGGACCTGGTCGTGATGGCTGAAAGGCCGAAAATCCAACCCTGGGTCGAAGCGATCAAGGCCAATCTCAGCAGGGTTCTCCATCTGGATGCGGGGAGCATCGGCGTCAAGGCCACCACCATGGAAGGCAAAGGCCCCATCGGAAGAGGAGAAGGAATCGGCGTCCAGGCGGCGGTCCTGGTGGCGAGACTGGACTCTTCCCAGTCATCGCGCGGAGCAGGACCAGGCGGATCTGAAGTGAATGGAGCGATAGAATGAGTGAAGGTTCTCTGAAGGGAATGTTGGCATTTGCAGCGGAGACAGCCACAGAGGCTGGGAAGCTCTTGCGGGCAGGTCTGGGCTCAGAGAGAAGGATCTCCAAGAAAGGTCGGATCAATCTCGTTACCGATATGGATTTCGCCTCGGAGCGGCTGATTGTGGGGCGTATCCGACAACGCTTTCCGGATCACCAGATACTGGCCGAAGAAAAGGGGAGTCGGACGGCGGATTCTCCCTTCAAATGGGTGGTGGATCCTCTCGACGGCACCACCAACTATGCTCATGCCTACCGCTTTTTCTGTGTCTCGATTGCCCTGGAGGCGGAAGGAGAAATCGTCCTGGGGGTGGTCTACGATCCTGTCACTGAAGAGCTTTTCAGCGCCGCAAGAGACCAATCGGCTTGCCTCAATGGAAGTCCGATTCAGGTCTCCCATGAGGATTCCCTGGGCGACAGTCTGCTTTGCACCGGCTTCTCCTACCAGGAAGCCGCCATCCGCGAGAACCTGAAGCTCTTCAACCGTCTCATGTTTCGCGCCCAGGCGCTTCGACGCGACGGTTCGGCCGCGTTGGACCTCTGCTATGTCGCGTGCGGACGCCTGGAGGCGTTCTGGGAACTGAGCCTGAACCCGTGGGATGTGGCAGCCGGCAAATTCATTGTGGAACAGGCCGGCGGCCGGGTTACCAGCTTCAGGGGTGATCCCTGCACCATTTACGACGCGGAGATTCTGGCCAGCAACGGTAAGCTTCACGAGCCGATGATGGAGGCCTTGACGGCTGGCGGTGAAGCTGCTGGTGGCGGTAAGTAAGGCTCTTATCAGTCAATGGAATCGGGCACTCCCTTCCCGCCCTTCGCCATCCTCTCGGTCACCCCTTCTTGTGAGACCCGGAGACGCCCCAATAAGGATTCCACAACTTGTTGCTTCGATCCACTTGACAGGGCGAGACAAGCCAAGTATATTCAAACAAATAAGTTATGGAGGATTCATAGATCGGTGATCAAACAGGATATCGTCAGTCGCGTCTCTGCCAGATTAGAGATCACGAAAGTCAGAGCTGAAGTAGCCGTGGATTCCGTTCTCAATGCCCTTCGCGAAGCGATGAGAAGGGGGGAGCGAATTGAACTGCGCGGCTTTGGTGTTTTTGTGGTCAAGCCGCGCAAGAGCGGAATCGGTCGCAATCCCAGAACCGGTGCGGAAGTCCCCATCCCTCCGGGCAAGACCGTCCGTTTTAAACCGGGTAAAGAGATCCGGTTCAGCAACTAGAACGGTCTCAGGTCTTGAGCGAGAGTTCGTTTCCCCCGTTGCAGCAAGAGACTGGGTTGCCCGAGGCCCAGCAGGTTGAGTCTGGGGCCCCCAAGAAAAAGCGGGTCGTCCTTCCGGTGGCTTTTCTCTTTCTGGCCATCCTCTCGACTCTGCTGGCGGGCTTCCTCTTTGACACCCAGTTCTCGGCCGACAGTCCGGAGCAGGCCTGGCAACTCATCCGGGAACTGCCCGCCTCCCCCCTGGGTGTTTTGCGGGGAGCCCCTTTCAGCCTGACTCTTCTCTTGATCCTCCTGGCCCACGAGATGGGTCATTACCTGGGTTGCCGATACTACGGAATTGACGCCACCCTGCCCTACGTGATTCCGGCCCCACCTCTATTGCCGGTGCCGCCCCCCCTTTCCTGGGTGTTGGGCGTGGGCTGGATCCCCTTCAATCCCTTCGGAACTTTCGGTGCCGTCATCCGAATTCGTTCTCCCTTTGGGAATCGTCGACAGCTTTTCGACGTGGGAATTGCCGGTCCACTGGCGGGATTCGTCTTCATCGTTCCGGCCCTCATCCTGGGCGTTCTTTGGTCCAAGGAGTTTGTCCTTCTGAATCCCCAGGAGGCCACGCTTGAATATGGAGAACCGCTGCTCTTTCGCTTGGCCGTAATGCTTTTCTATGGGGCGGGAAACGGCTCCAACATCAGCCTGCATCCGATCGGCTGGGCGGCCTGGTTCGGCATGCTGGCGACCAGCATCAACCTGTTACCGATCGGTCAACTGGATGGCGGGCATGTGACCTACGCTCTTTTTGGACCGCGCCTTCACCGTCTGATTTCCGTCACCACGTTCCTGGGACTCGTTGCGCTCAGCTTTCTTTCCTGGCCCGCGCTGGGCTACCTGTTCTTTGCAGTGCTCCTCATCTTCCTGGGATTTCGTCACCCGCGACCTTATGCCGAATTCGAAGGGCCGGGGAGGGGGCGGCGGATTGTCGCCGTCATCGGGTTGATTGTTTTCGCGCTGACCTTCATCCCCATTCCTATCAAAATTGTCGAACACATCGTCAGGCTGTAACCCATATTTCTCATTGGGCGGGCAACGCAGTCAGCGCGGACGATCCCGGCGCCGCGGCAGAGCAGACGGCCCATGAGAAATGGGGGGAAATGGGGTGGTCCGGCCGGCAAAGATGGCCCCGGTACAGATTCCGGGACTCGGCAGGTTGGGGTTCGGTGGGGGGATTGGAGAGCTGATGGGCTCAACCGCCAATGTGGGACATTTCCACCTTGGACCGGTTTTCCCCGGCAAGTGAGCGGATCTCGGAGTAGCGATCGCCCCGATGGGTCCAGACGGAACGTATGGTATTGCGCAAATCCTCGTCACTGGCCCCACCACGAAGCAGGTTGCGCAGGTCGAAGCCGCGTTCGGCAAAGAGACAAGTGTAAAGGCGCCCTTCCGAAGAGAGTCTGGCTCGGCTGCAATGGCCACAAAAGGGGACCGTGACGGAGGAAATGACACCGATCTCACCCTGTCCATCGAGGTAGCGCCAGCGATTCGCCACCTCACCCCTGTATTGGGGTGGTACCGGTTGGAGGGGGAAAGCGGTGTGGATCCTGGCCAGGATTTCTTGAGCCGAAACTACCTCTTCCAGGCGCCAGCCATTGGTGTTGCCCACATCCATGTATTCAATGAATCGCACGATGCAATCCGTGCCCCGAAAATGGCGCGCCAAGTCGACAAGGGTATGGTCGTTGACACCTCTCTGTACGACCGTGTTGATCTTGACCGGCACCAGCCCCGCCTCCTGGGCCGCCTCAATCCCGGCCAGCACGTCCGCAGCGTCCACCCCCAAACCATTCATCCGGCGAAACACCTCTTCGTCGATGGAATCGAGGCTGACCGTGATGCGCTGGAGGCCGGCGGCTTTCAGGTCTTTGGCCTGGCGCTTGAGGAGAAGCCCATTGGTCGTCAGGGTGAGGTCGCGGACTCCCCGGATCCGCGACAGCATCTCGATCAGACCCGGCAGCCCGCGCCGGACAAGAGGTTCCCCTCCCGTAATCCGGATCTTCTCAACTCCGCAGGACACAAATATTCTGCCCAGGCGGGCGATCTCCTCGTAGCTCAGAAGTTCCCCCCGCTCGAGGAAAGGGTAATCCGGCCCGAAAACCTCCACCGGCATGCAGTAGTGGCAGCGGAGGTTGCAGCGATCAGTGACGGAAACCCGCAGATCCCGCAAGGGCCGATCGAGTTGGTCATAGAGTGCCATTACCTCTATTCTAGCAGGTTGAGATTCGCGAGTTGGGAGTGGAGCTATACAGTTTGACTCGAGTCCGCCCAGGTAGCTACAATCGGTCCCATTCCTGAAACCGCTGCTTGGGGCGTTGCTCTCGGGGAAGGGGAGGCGCGGTGTGGCCAACGGGTGTTTTCTCCAGGTGATTGCTCTTCCGCCTGGTCATAGAATTTTTCTCACAACGGATCGCGATTGCGGAGTGGAGGTACGCTCCCGACCCAGTTCACAACTGGAGGCCAACATCGTCCGGGTGCCCACCCGCAACGCTCTCTCGACCGAGTGTGACAACTCCAGCCCAAACACCGATGGCCAATTTGACGGGGGGAACTTTGGCTGAAGAAACGCGACTGCCCGGAAAAGTTTTCGAAAAGGAATGGAAGACCATTCAGGATCGGCGCCGACAGGTCACCCAATGCGAGTCTGGAGAAACCGAGAGCAGCAAGGCGCTACGCCCCGCTGACTCCCCGGCCCCTTCGCCTGGCCTGAGTCTGTTCGGCCTGGCCTTTTCGGGTGGAGGAATCCGCTCGGCCACCTTCAATCTGGGTGTGCTTCAAGTCCTGGCGGAAAAGGGAATCCTCAAGCATGTTGACTACCTTTCCACCGTTTCCGGCGGGGGCTACATCGGGTCTTGTCTGAGCGCTCTCCTCAACGATCCCACTACCTATCCCTATTTGACCGAAGAGCAGCGCAGGACACGGCCGGAGCCACCGGATCCTTTTCCGCTGCGACACCGCAAGAGGATCGTCGAACCGGAGGCCCTGCGCCATCTGAGAAACAGCGGCAACTATCTCCTCGGCCGAGGCACTCTGGTGGAAAAGCTTCGCATCCCGGCCCTGATCCTGCGGGGACTGGCGCTGAATCTTCTCATCCTGCTGCCCTACATCGTTCTCGCGGTTTTCCTGACGCAGACACTCTTCCAAAGGCGGAGCCACTCGCTTCTTGAGTACACCCCGTTTGCACTCTTGGGATGGTTGGTTCTGGTGGTCCTGTTTGTTTTTACCAATCATCTCCTCAGCAAAGTGGGCTGGAGGAAGAGGAGTCGCCTGGAAAGCCTGTGGGGCTGGGCCCTACTCCTGTTGATTGTCTTCTTCGTAGTCGACCTCCTCCCTTTCCTGTTGTATCACTATGAGAGCGGCTGGCTCTCGGGATTGCAGGGCAGTCTGCCCAGTCTGGCGGGAGTGCTCTCTCTGGCCACCGCCGCGGCGGGATTGCTGGGGACGCGGGGAGATTCGGAGAAGGGTTCCCTGAAGCTGGGGTCCATTGCGATTTACTTCCTGGCTTTGGCGGGTGTGCTCCTGTTCATTCTGATCTACCTGGAGATCGGTTCCAGCGTCCTTCACAACCACCCGACCCTTGACCTTCTAGTCATTGAGGTCTCACCGCGGGCCTTCTTCTATTGGGGCGCGTTGTTCGTTTTTCTGATCACCAGGCTGTTCGTCGACATCAACGCCACCTCCTTTCATGGCTTCTACCGGGACCGGCTCAGCAAAGCCTACCTCTTTGGCGTCAAGAGGAATCCAGCCGGCGGCGTGCGGGTCGAGCATCGCGACGACTTGAAGCTCTCTGATCTGAACAATGGCACCCCAGCCCCTTACCATCTGGTCAACGTGACTCTCAACCTGCAGGGGAGCCAGGATGAAGGGCACCTGCGAGGACGAGAGGCCGATTTCTTCATCCTGAGCAAGCACTATTGCGGGGGTCCGCGAACCGGTTATGTTGCGACGGAGAAACTGGAAAAGATCGATCCCCATCTGGATCTAGGCACGGCGATGGCCATCTCCGGGGCCGCCGCCGCGCCCAATCTGGGCCGGATGCGACAGTTTCAACCCATTGCCTATCTGCTGGCGGTTCTCAACATTCGTCTCGGGTATTGGCTGGCCAACCCGCGCAAGATGTTGACGGCATCCGGAGAGGAGATCGAGCCGACTCGCCTGGGCCGGCGCTATCGCAGAGCCCGGCCCGTCTACCTCTTCAAGGAAGCCCTCAACCGCCTCGACGATCGCAAGTATCTCATCAACATCACCGATGGCGGCCATCTCGAGAACACCGGTATCTACGAATTGCTGCGGCGGCGCTGCAAATACATCATTTGTGGAGACGCCGAGGCCGATCCCGACATGACCTTCGGCGCTCTGGCCACGCTGATTCGGTTCGCCCGCATCGACATGGGGATTGAAATTGAGATCAACCTGGATGACCTGCGAAAGGATGAAAGCGGCAACAGCAGGCGTCACTGCGCGCTCGGAACCATCCGTTATCCCGAAGGGGCGGCAGAAGAGGTGGGCTATCTCCTCTACATCAAGTCCTCGGTCCGGGGTGATGAGAACGAATACATCCGTGAATACCGCTCCAAGCACCCCCAGTTTCCCCATCAGACAACCGCAGACCAGTTCTTCGACGAAGCCCAGTTCGAGGCCTATCGAGCCCTCGGCTATCAGGCCGCCAAATCGATTTTCCAGGGTCGGGAGGAGACTCAGGCTTCCCGCAGTGGGGAGGAATCAGTGGGGGACTTTTTCGGTGGCCTCCAATCCCGGCTGTTGCCCGCCCCTGACGGCGAGGAGGTCTTTATTGAGCTGCACAGCCAACTCAGCAAGCTGGAAGAATCCTACCGCGATCCTCAGCTGGCAAAGTATTCCTACCTGCTTTGCCCGGAAATCAATCCGGGCCGATTCGATCGGCAGGTCAAGTGGTCCACGGAAGAAAGGAGAAGGGTCTTTCATCTCTGCAATCAGCAGATGCAGTTGATGGAGACTGTCTACCTCTCTCTGCGGCTCGAGCGGGAGTTCAATCGCAACCACCCCCGCAATAGAGGTTGGATCAACCTCTTCCGGCGGTGGATGCAGACGCCACAGTTCCTGGAGGCCTGGGGAGTCAGCATCGGAACTTTCAGCGTCGGTTTCCAGAACTTTTGTGAACTGGCCTTTGGTTACCGCTGGTCGATGGACTGGAGGAGAGTGAACCTGGACCCGCTTTCAAGCTGTGAAAGAGCCTATTACCGGAAACACCGCCAAGCAGGCTGTCAGGTCTGGCAGGCCAGGGTTTGCGTTCGTCACTGCTCCTGCCGGGCCTTGGCTGAGGAGAAGCAGAGGGAGAGTTCAAGCGTCTTTCCGGTCGGCTTTGCCCTACTACGGAGAACGTCCACAAAGCCGCCGGCCGCCGACGTTCTCTTTGTCCGGGTGCGGTCGGAATACCGGAAAATGCGTGTGTTCGAACGGATGGTCCGCTCGCTTCCCGAGCACCTCAGGAGATCCTTCCGAGGCGCAACACCCCAGTTGGACATCCTCTTGAGAAGGACCGAAGTGGGACCTCAATTGAGTCGCTTTCGGGCCTTCTTCCGAAGATCCGGCTACCAGGTTCGGGTGGAATGACTACTCCTCGGCGCTTCCACGTCAGGTCAATCGCCGGATGATGCTGCCCGGACCGCTGGATGCGCGCCGGCCGCTCGCTGACCCCGCGCGGTTGCGGGAGCGCGAAGAACGGCGACCACCGGGGAATGGAGACCGGAGGCGGGGAGACCAGACTCCTTGTGCTAACATGATTGCTTTGTTCCGGGGGAGAGGAGTGAGTTCGAGCATTCATTCGGATAAGAAAAAAAGGAGGCCCACCAGGTCGCCCTCGGAGAAGCCTCAGCCACAGGGTTCGAACGCTCGCTCCAGGGAGAGTGACGACAGGCCCCTCGATTTCATACGGGCCAGGATTGCCGAGGATCTGGCTGCCAACAGGAATGAAGGTCGCGTCCTCACCCGCTTTCCACCCGAACCCAACGGCTACCTCCACATCGGCCACGCTAAATCGATCTGCCTGAACTTTGGTGTGGCGGCCGAAAACAACGGCGTCTGCAATCTTCGCTTCGACGACACCAACCCCGGCACCGAGGAAGTGGAATACGAGGAGTCGATTAAGGAAGACGTCAGGTGGCTGGGATTCGACTGGGGCGACCGGCTTTTCCACGCCTCGGACTACTTCGACGCCCTGCATCAGTATGCCCTTCAGCTGATCCGAGAGGGGAAGGCCTACGTCGACAGCCTCTCGGCGGAACAGATACGAGAGCACAGGGGCACGCTGACTCGACCAGGCAGGAACAGTCCCTTTCGAGATCGTTCGGTGGAAGAGAGCCTGAGCCTCTTCGAACGGATGCGACAGGGAGAATTCGAGGATGGGACCCATGTTCTGCGAGCCAAGATCGACATGGCCTCCGGCAACCTCAACATGCGTGACCCGGCCCTTTACCGAATTCGGCACCTGGCTCATCACCGGACCGGCAGCCGATGGTGCATTTATCCCATGTACGACTTCGCCCATGGGCTCTCTGATTCCCTGGAAGGCATCACTCACTCTCTCTGCACTCTGGAGTTTGAGGATCACCGGGCGCTCTATGACTGGATACTGGATGAGCTGAGGGTGGCATGCCACCCTCAGCAGATCGAGTTTGCGCGTCTCAATCTCACCTACACCGTGTTGAGCAAACGCAAACTCCGGCGGTTGGTTCAGGAGGGGCACGTCCGGGGGTGGGACGATCCCCGGATGCCCACTCTCAGCGCTCTCCGAAGACGGGGTTGTACACCGGAAGCGATACGGAATTTTTGCCACCGCATCGGTGTGTCCAAGAAAAACAGCCTGGTGGATGTGGCCCAGCTGGAGTATCAGATTCGGGAAGATTTGAATCGCCGGTCACCCCGGGTGATGGCCGTTCTGCGTCCGTTGCGCCTGGTGATCGAAAACTACCCCACGGACCGGGTGGAACTTTTGGATGCGGTCAACAACCCTGAGGACCCTGCCATGGGAACACGCCAGGTGCCCTTCTCGCGCGTCTTGTACATCGAACGAGAAGATTTCAGGGAAGACCCACCCAGGAAGTTTTTCCGCCTGGCGCCCGGCCGGGAAGTGCGGCTGCGCTACGCCTACTTCGTCACCTGTACCCGGGTGATCAAGGATGAGCAGACGGGCCAGGTAGTCGAGCTGCGCTGCACCTACGATCCCAACACGCGGGGCGGCTCGGCTCCGGATGGAAGACGGGTCAAGGCCACCCTCCATTGGGTGTCGGCCGCCCATGCCCTCTCGGCTGAAGCGCGCCTCTACGATCGCCTCTTCACCCGGGAGAATCCGGACGACGTCGGGCCGGGCCGTGACTTCACCTCGTCATTGAACCCCCACTCCCTGGAAACGCTGACCTCATGCAGGGTCGAGCCCAGCCTTGCGGCCGCTCGCCCCGGAGACCGCTACCAGTTCGAGCGGCTTGGCTACTTCTGTGTCGACCCCGATTCTACCCCGAGAGCCCTGGTCTTCAATCGAACCGTCACGTTGCGTGATTCGTGGGCCAAACTCGTCAAGAAGGGAAAATAGGCGCCGCCCCGGCCGGCGGAAAAACAAACGCAACTCCAGGGACCAAACCTCAGACAAATCCGAATTCTCGAAACTCCAAGCCTCAAGCGTTCCGGGCGGGAAGATCAGTCGAGGAGCGATCGAACGCCATCCTGGTCGGATTTGGAGCCTGGAATTTCTCTGGAGCTGACGAGAGGAGTACCCCCCGACCGGTCTGTCCCTCTCCGGCCGAGCGGTAGGTGTCAGCCCGCCGTTGGGCCCCAATTCGCCCCTAGTAGCACGCCCGGCTGTCGGAAACTGAACTGACAGCGGCCGGCTGAGAGCAGAGAGTAGAGCCAGTTTTTTTGCTTCTCACGGAGGAAGGTCAAATGCGTCGAAGGCTCCTGGGTTTGGACTCCGGAATCCTCTCTTCTCTGCTTCTCTTGACGTCAGTCGCTCTGCTCTCCCTGCTCCAGGCAGGCTCGGGGGGGGGAGCCGGAGAGTCCGCTCCTTTTGCGTAACCGCGCTCCCTTGTGGATGATCTCCTCCGACTATGATTCGCTCCTCATCCTGAACAACTCTTTGCCCCGACAACTTTCGACCCGGGTGGTGCTTTATGACGAGGGAGGGAAAGAGGTGGGAAAAAAGGACCTGCTCCTGGCTCCCCGGCAGACGGAAATCCTCTCCCTTTCCGAGTCGTTTTCGCTGGCAGACTCTGTGTCTAGGGGCTCTCTGGCTGTCTATCATTCCGGCTTGCCTCGTGACATCGGAGCCCAGGTGGAGATCGTCAAGCGGGCCACCTCGGCCACCACCGACGTGGCCTGCTTCGAGCCCGAGGACTTCTCCTCAACGTCGCTTGCCGCGGTGGCTGCTTCAAGTCCCGGGGAACCAGAGAGCCGGCTGATTCTGGCCAATACCAGCCAAGAGCCCAGGACGTTCGAGATCAGGGCGGAGGGCGCCAGCCAACGGCGGGCCACCCTACAACCCCGGCAGAGCCTTTCCCTGCCCCTGTCCGAGCTTTCCGGCGCTTCCGAGGTGGTGGCCGTGG
>JBHHYX010000007.1:0-33284 GCA_046757765.1 Acidobacteriota bacterium
TTGTTTGTAGTGCGAATTGTTATCCAACGCGCAACTTGACCACTTTGTGAACTTGCCCACCAGGTTGCCGGCGGCGGCGATTGGGCCCGGGTGCGGGGGGAGACGCTACGAATGGGCCGAGCTATGCTATAAATGGAGCCGATGATCATCGGTTTGGCCGCCAGAAATGGTCTGCTGTGTCCCAAGATGATCATCAATGCGGGTCTTCGCGAGGTCGTTTCCAATTTGGACTACTCCCTGAATGAGACGTCTTTCAGGCTGCTCCGGGAAGCGGGCGTGGCATGCCGAGCAACACCGTTGCGTTTTCGACCCAAGATGCCACACTTCCTCTCGTTCACCTCGACTTTGATTGGCCACTGGGCCGATGCAGGCGAGGCAAAGGGTGAAGCCCGGCGTGGCGCCCCGGGGAGACGCCGTTCCGTTGCTCGGGCGGCTCGTGTCACTCGAACTTGAGCCCGGTCGGGCGAGGCTCGGAACGGAATCAGCCCGATCTCTGCCGCTACAAGGTTGGCGGAAACCGTGGGCCTGCTCGAGATCCCGTCCCACTCAAGTTCGAGAAGCGTGAGTTGGAGATCGAGGGATGGGGGGGAACTTTCCCGGCCCTGAGTTGTCAGAGCTAGTGTCCTCGATCTGCGGCCGGCACCAGGCACATGTTAGAGCTTGCATCTCTTTTCTTCTTTTCGATGGCTTCCGCGGGCTTCATTCTCTTTATGGTCAAATACCCGAACGGTTCGGATGTCCGCCTCTGGGGGATCAGGGCCTGCCATCTCTTCGGGTTCATTGGCGTGGGGTTGTTGCGCTTAGCCCGGGGGAACTTCTCGGAAGCCTCGCTCCTGATCATTTCATCCCTGATCGTCTCTCTCATCGCCTGTGAGTTCACTCAGCGTTCTATGGACTAGCCGTGTTGACGCGGCCCCTCCGTTTCGGAGAGGTGACGGATCTTGAGGGCGAGGCTGACGAGCACCAGCACGATGATGATCAAGCTGGCTGCCAGACCCTTACGGCGGAAGTGCAATTCGTCCAGCCCTTGCCGGCTCTCAGCGAGAGCGGAGCGGGCGTGTTCCAGCCCTTCGGCCTGCTTGTTGGCAAAAGGACTCTCCTTGGCGCTGGAGAAAGTGTGCACAAGCGCCTCCAGTTCGATCTGGGCGTCGACTGCTTTGTTCAGTGCCAGCCCGGCCCCACGAACTTCCACGCCTCCGCGCCGGGCGCTCAGAAGCGTTCTCTCGGCACGGGCCGTCAGCACCGTCAGTTCCCGCATCTGACTGAGAAAGGCTTGGGCTGTAATCAGTCCCACCGCCGCATCGGCCAGCTGGGGCGCCGGCCCGTGGCAGTCAGTGCAGCGGACCAACTTGACCGGCACCGACTTGCCGCTCTCTGGATCCACATAAGTGGAATAGGTCTTGCCGATACGGAATTTGGTGAAAAGTCGGGCGAACTCGGGGTGAAGCGTTGTCCGGCCATCCTCTGCAACCTGCTGCACATGGGTCGGCAGGTTCAACGCCTCTTCCACCAGCCAGTCAAAAAGATTGTCTCCTTCCAGACCCAGTTCCCCGGCGCCGGCCAGCAGCCCGTCCCTCATCGCCTCGTAGTTTTGGCGCTTGGATGGCAGCTCTGGAAACCTGCTGTCAAGGGATCCCGTGCCTTCATGGCACAGAGCGCAAGGGGTGCCGGGCAGCGGGGCCAGAAGCCCAATAGTGGGACGAACCACCAGGTGATGCCCGTGGCAGGTAGCGCACTCGGAAAAGGAATGGATCTTCCTGATCTTTGCCGGCGGCTCGTCCGGTTCGTGACAATCGCCGCAGCCGTCTTCCCCTGCCTCACTGAGGAACTCGTTGTGGTCGTTGAACCCCTCATGCTTGGGGCTGGCACGAAAGAGGGTCGCTTCCCGCCCGTGGCATTGGCCGCAAACGAAACCGACGGCGTCGAGTCCCGGTGGGGCGGCACCATGATTGCCATGGCAATCGTTGCAGGTGGGCGCGGAAAGGTCCTCCTTCTCCAGCAAGGCTGTGGCGTGGACGCTGCGGCGCCAGCGGGCAGATTGATCCGTGGCCAACGGCCTTCCCGCGGCGTCCTTGTAGCCCGCCATTCGTTCGGAGTCCGCGTGACAGGACCCACAGGTTTGGGCCACATGAGTCGGGTAGACAGGGGATTCTCTGTCGGAAACGCGGAGGATGCCGTGGACTCCGTGACAATCCACGCAGGTAGCTACCCGGGTATCGCCCTGATCCAAGCGCTTGCCGTGCACGCTGGTCGAGTACTCGCGCACCTGGTCCACCCTGGCGTCGGGACGAAAACGCTTCATGTAACTGGGGTCCGAGTGGCAGCTGCCACAGAATCCGGGCATCGCCGACCTCTCCGGAGCGCCTTTGTAGGGGTGCGGCTTGAACCCTTCGTCCATGGCTGCCTCGGGATCGTCGGACAGCTTCGGATCGGGATTGCCTCCGTGGCAGTCGTGGCAGGAAAGCCCTATCTCGGCGTGCACACCGCGGCCAAAGTCGGCCACGATCCGGAGCATTTCCTCGTCCATCAGGTCGGTGTCTCCATGACACTTCAGGCAGGACGTCTGCCGGGGCTCCGCACCCATCGAGGCAGAGGTTGTTGCCAGCAGGATCAGAACGAGCCCCGGGTCGTACTTCATCTCCTCCCCCCTCCTCCACGCCTGTCGGTGCCCAAGGCGAGGATCAGCACCAGAACTCCCGTCAGCAGCAGGACGTAAGCTGGAACCAGCGATCGATACCCCCAGGACGTCATGGCCAGGATATAAATCAGAGCCAGAGCCCCTAGTACGGAGAATCCAGGGCTGCGGCCCCGTTCCACTATTCCGCGATCCAGGAAGGGCACCAGGAGTAGCGCCACGGCCAGCACCCCAAAGAGGAGGATCGGGATCGCTTCGTACTCGACTCCCAGGATTGCCCCTCCTGGAACCAGCTTCAGCGTCTCGAACATGAAGATGAAGTACCATTCCGGCCGGATGTCCTTGAAGGCGGGAGCGAAAGGATCCGCCTTCTGCCCCAGTTCCCAGGGGAAGAGCGCCGCCAAAGAAGCCAGCAGGGCCAGGGCCAGTGTCCAACCAAAAAGGTCCCGGAGCAGAAAATGGGGAAAGAAAGGGAGAGGCGGACGCTTTTTCGCCTCTTCTTCCTGGGCCGGCGGTACGCTCATTCCCTGCTGTTGCACCAGGATCAAATGCAGGACGAGCAGTGTGGCGGCCAGTGCCGGCAGAATGGCCACATGCCAGCCATAAAAGCGGGAAAGCGTCCCTCCCGTGACCTGGTCGCCACCTCTCAGGAAACGGACCAGGAAATCTCCGACAAAGGGAACCGAGCCGGCTATATCCGTTCCGACCTTGGTGGCAGAGAAAGCGAGCCGGTTCCAGGGCAGCAGGTAGCCGGAGAAACCGAAAGCGAGGGAGAGGAAAAGGAGCAGGCACCCGGTGATCCAGGTGAGCTCGCGCGGCCGCCGATAAGCCTTCATGAAAAAGACCGTGGCCAAATGAACAAAGGCGAAAAAAACCATCAGGTTGGCGGACCAGGAATGAACGGAGCGGATCAGCCATCCAAACGGGACCGTGGTCATGATGAATTCCACCGACTCGAAAGCGCCGTCGGACGAAGGACGGTAATAGAGCATGAGCAGGACACCGGTGCCAACCTGAACCAAAAAGAAGAAGAGCGTCATTCCACCGAAGTAGTAGAACACCGTGTAACGATGGCCGGGCACGGTTTTGTGACTGGCGATCTCCTGAAGAGAAGCCAGCGCAATCCGCTCATTCAGCCATTGGTAAATCCTGTGCGACCTCTCCTTCATGCTTTCAACTTCTGGAAATGACAATGTTTTGGGCCTGATCGGGACCTCGCGAGACCAGGTGTACCTGTAGAACGGTGAGCGGCTTGGGTGGAGGACCGCCCACATTCTGACCGCTCAGGTCGTAGACTCCGTTGTGGCAGTTGCACCAGATCCGGCGCTGCTCCTTCTGGTAGCCGACGATGCAGTCCAGATGAGTGCAGGTTGCCGTAAAGGCCCGATAGTCATTCTCTGCAACTCGGATCAGAATCACCGGCTCGACTCCGAAGGCTACGATCTTGAACCCCTTTTCCACCAGCTCGGGATCGTTGGTCGGTCCGGCCATCACCTGGGCGGTCGTCGACTCGGGCATCCTGGGAGGACTGATAAAGCGGAAAACAGGATAGAGGATGGAGCCCGCCAACGCCGACACCGAACTCCCCAGAAGCCAGTTGAGAAGGCGTCGCCGATCACGACCGGGTCCCGGCATCTGCATCACAAGAACCTTTCGTCGCTCAATGCTGTCACCCCACTTCTCCCTTATCAGAGGGCGCTTAACCGAAGGTGGTGAGAGTTTACTATGGTCATCCCGAAAAGGGGAAAATCATTATTCAATTGAGACGGGAAGCGCCTTTTCTGTCGCGCGCCAAAGCTAAGCTAGAACATCTCGGCGATTCCCCTCCGCGGGCCAGGTTCAATACAGAAGAGTTTCGGAGCCGGGCTTCTCCGGTCCCAATGGCGCTTCTTCTTCCTTCAGTCGCCGAAGTGTGGCCCGAAGCCACCCCTTCACGGCCTCCTCCAGCCGATCTCGATCCGCTTGCCGCCGAAGGGAGGAGACCGTTTCGCCCGCCTCGTTCAGGGGGATGAAATGACAGGGCGCATTCTCATGTCGGTGTTCCTCGGGGACGAAGTCGAGCAGCATGCAGCCCTCACAAGTTTCAGGAGAATGCTCGGGGACAAGCCAGTGGTTGATGCAGGCCACAGAGTATTGGAACATTGACCTCGGCCGCCAGGGCTCCCGAACCGAGCGTTCGTATCCTCCCTTTTCGATCAAGTCCAACTCCGTCTCCAAGAGTTCAATCATTCTTCTTGTCTCCATCTGAACACCTCCATTCCCGCCCTGGGCCTTGCCGCATCAGGTGGAGGGGGGTGTCACGGGTCTCGTTCTGAGTTTCTTGCGGCACCCTCCTCCAGGTCAAGCAAGTTCCAAACAAGAAGTTATTGACTGCAACTCCCATGCCAAAGAACCGGAGGAGGCTTTTCGGCGCCCATCCCCGAGCCTAAAGACCAACCAAAGGGATTTGAAATTTTGATTCCATCGGTTGAGCGATTCTGCCGCCAAGTCACTGAACCACGAACGTGAGAGAGTGGCCATCCGGATTTGGCCGGGCGCTGACGCTTCATTTTGTCCCTCGGCTGCTGCCAGTTGCCAGGCTCTGAGAACGGGGTCAAGGCAGGGGCAAAGGCAAGGGGGACGGCCCGCACGTCGTCCAACGCAACGCATCTGAGAGCAAGATTCTCAGAATTCGGCGGTAGGCAGCGAAAGGTTGCTTTTTTTGTGAATAAATGATATAGGTTGTTCACTTGGGAGGCAGTGACCATGAGCTTGGGGAAAAGGATCTTACAGCTTCGATTGGAATCGAACATGACACAGCGCGACGTTTCGAAGTTGACGGGAATTGCAGTCTCCTACCTTTCGCGACTGGAGAATGATTGGGTTGTCCCGACTGTTCGAACCCTCAACAAGATCTCCGACGCGCTGCAGGCCCCTCTCCCTTCTTTCTTCGACTCCGAGCCCGTGCTGGAGTCCGGCGATCGATGTCCTGTCAGTCTTTCGGGCCGTTGCATCCTGGACCAGCTGCACGTAGGACGGGGAAGAAGGCCGAAGATCGCGGTGGAAAGCTACTCTCCACAGCAACTGGAAGTCCTCCGGCTCTGCAACTTTTTGCTCCACACGGGCGAGAGGGACATCCTGACGACGCTTTCGACGATCATGGAATCCCTGGCGAGAGTGACCGGTTCCGCCGCTGGATCCAAGCCCCGTCGTTCATTGCGACCCTCCAGCCAACAGTCTTTCCCGTCACGGGCGGGACGGCGAAGTGATGACAAATCGAACCAGGGCGAAGTCACAGAGCCGGAGGAATTGGAGTCGTTCGCGCCGGAGTTCCCTCGCTGACCCGCATTGCTTTTCTTCATCAACTCCCTACTCCCTCGGCGAAATCGTCCCTGCTGACCGCGTCGCGCTGGCTCGGCCCCTCGACGTACCGCACGAGTCCGGCCAGGCAGCCTCGGTCGCGAAGCGCTGTCAGCCCGATGCCTTCGCCGCTCACTGACGACAGCCTTCTAACAATCCCGGCTGAGGGCCCCGATCAGGGGCCGCTCCCCCTTGATACTTCGCGGTGAATTCGGACGGAAGAGCGTGTTTTCACCCACATGTGTGGTCGGTTTCACCCGACCCCTCTCCCCGAAACCCTCACCAAACAACTCGAGGCGGACACTTAAGTCTCTGGTCTCATTCTACTTCCCCAGGTTCTAGTTGTGTTGGGCACCGAAGGTGCTCAGACCTGGATCGGGTCAAGAGGGGACTATGGGCAGATTTTCCTGGAGGGATCTCATTCCAGCGCTCGGCTTGTTGGCTCTGATCGAGTTGAGCTGTGCCGTAGCTTTTGCCTCCCCCCAGAAGGCGGGCGCACAGGGGGCGGAGAAGTGGTGGCCATTCGGCCGATCTACTTTTGGGTTTGGAGCGGTATTTGTCGACACCAACGGAAGCGCCGAGAAATACAGGACTGATTATAACTACCTGCCGGGATTCAACTTAACGGAGTTTTCATTAGACCTCCTGGGGGAGGGCTCACAAACTTCCTGGATGGATTACCTGAGAGTGAGCGGAAATGGCTTCGGGGATTCCTACCCCTATGAGCAGGCCGCTCTTTCCTTCGGCAAGCGGGCCCGTTATGAGTTTCGAGGACGTTACTGGAAGCAGAATTATTTCTTCAGCTTGCCTTCTTATGCATTGGGAGGTCGCGGGGAGGACAGCGCCCGCCGTGTGACAGATCTCAATTTGCGCCTCTTCCCTCACCCCAAAGTGGTTCTGGAGTTAGGCTACTTCCGCAATTCCAACTTCGGAACGGCTTTCAACACTGACAGCCGGTTTCAAAACCTGTTCCAGCTTCGGGACCCGCGGCGCTCCCTGACTCAGGACTTTCGGGTGGGTGTCTCTTTCCACCAGCAGTCTCTGCGAGTGTCGGTCTTCCAGAACTTCCGCAAGTTCAAGGACGACCCGGAACAGTCCGACAACCGGCTGGTGGAGCCAGGAACACTCCCCGAAATGAGGTCGACGTCCCCCCTGCGTCTCTCTGTCCCCTCCACCAGTGTCCTGGCCCAGTTCAGCCCTTCAGGCCGCCTCTCCCTGGAAGGGAAATACACCTACAGCGACGGCCATGTCGAGGCGGGACGGACGGAATTTGTCGCCTTGAGTCTGAGCGAAGGGCTCTCCCTGGAGGAGATCGTTCATGCCACCAGCAGCAGCGACCGGCCGGAGCACCGGGCCGAGGTGACAGCTTCTCTGAGACTCAACAACTGGCTTCTCTTCAGAAACACCTTCGCTGTTCGTAGTTTTGGCATCGACGGCCGGTCTCTGCAGAGCACGACTTTTCAGGGAACCGCGCCTGGCGCCGGCTCCATCAGCGCAGAAACGTCACTGGACTCTTTCCTGGATTATCGACTTGTACGAAACCGGCCCGTACTCGAGTTCTTTCCGCATCCCAGACTTTCGTTTTTCGGGGGATATCAGTATGCCGACAGGGTGGTGGAGACCGGTCCGGACCACCGTCAGGTGACGGTGACGCATACCGGCTTTTCCGGGGCGACATGGCGGCCCTTTGCGGGAAGTCGTTTCTCACTGCAGTTTGAGAAGGGGACGGACAACGAGGCGTTTACTCGAACCGAACCCCGCCAGGTGACGCGGTGGCGCTTCTCCTCGAAGCTGCCGCTCTTTCGCGGACTGAGCGTCCACCCACATTTCGTGGTTGAAAACCGCACCAATCGGAGTGGAGGGCAAAACTTCAACTCTGAGCTTCGACAGGGGGGCATCGAACTCACCTATGCGCGACCGGATGATCGATTCACTCTGAGTGCCGGCTATACGCTTTTCGACCTCAACAGCCTGGCGGACATCCGGTTTTTCCTGTCGCGGCAGGTGTCGCAAGATTTTTCCCGTTACCGGACCCATCTGCACTTCTTTCACAGCCGCGCGGTCTTCCCGGTCGGGTCGCGCCTCACTTTCAATCTCGGGTTCGGGTTTTTGCGAGACCCGGCCGGCAGTTCCTACCCGCTGACACGAGATTATGGAGAAGCGGGCGCCAGGCTGCGGGTCAGCTCCCACTGGAATTGGGAACTGCAGTGGCGCCACGTTTCCTACAACGAAACCCTTCTGGATTGGCAGGACTATGTCGCCAACCGACTGGCTCTGACAGCCAGGTGGAGTTATTGAACAATGGCCCTTCTCCCCAGAATCGACAGAGTGCCTCAACTCATCGGGTTGCTCTGCCTGGTGGGTACCGGCCGTCTCCTGGCACAAGAGGTTCCCGATTACGTCGGGATCGACACTTGCGAAGTTTGCCATGACGAAGAGGCGCAGTCTCTGCGCCGGAGTCCCCATTGGGCCATTTACCGCCTCAAACCTGAAGCCGAGCAGTCTCGCGTCTGTGAGTCCTGCCACGGACCCGGAAGCCAACATGTGGACGATCCGTCGAACCCGCTGCTGAACTTTCGGGATGGATCGACTCAGAAGCGGACCGAGGCCTGCCGGAGTTGCCACGCCCAGCAGGGGGCCAGACACAATGTCCATTTACGTGCAGGTCTGGCCTGTGACAGTTGCCATACCAGCGGACACGGGGTCAGCTCGAACGGAGAGGAGGAGGGCTCGAACTTCACCGACCCGCTGCTGATCCAGGCCGAGGCTCCACTGTGTGCTTCCTGTCATGCCGAGCAGAAGGCCGAGATGCAGCTCCCCTTTCGACACCGCACCCTGGACGGGGCGCTGCTTTGCAGCGGTTGCCATGATCCCCACGGCCAGTCGCTCCAGCGTACTTCCGTGAGCTTGATTCCGGATCGAACCTGCCTGGACTGTCACACCGAAAAGGAAGGGCCTTTTGTGTTCGAGCACCTGGCCTCGACGGTGACCGGCTGCATGAGCTGCCATGCCCCTCATGGGAGTACCAATCCGCGGCTGCTGGTGCGAAGTGATGTTCGCTTTCTGTGTCTGGAGTGCCACTCGGAAACGCCCACTTTTCATGATCTCACGAGGGACCGATTCCAGAACTGCACTTTGTGTCATACCGCCATCCACGGCTCTCAAGTGGATGGAACGTTACTGAGATAGTCACCTGAAGGAGGTGAGTGATGAAACGCTTTATTTCTTGTTTGGCTGCAGCTGTTGCGATAGGGGTTCTAGTAACCCTCTCCGCAACGGCTGCCACAAGGAGAACCGACATCCAGAAAGAACGTCCAAAGGCGGCATTGCTGGCTCGGTATGTCTCTGACTTCTACGGCGGCCTCACGGCCCAGCAGGAGGCGCTTTACGTGGGTTCGGAAATGTGCCTGGCCTGTCATTCCGGCCCCAGCGCGATACACGGATTTGACACCTCGGGATGGAGGGACACCTTCCACGCCCGCCCCTTCAAGGCCGTCCCGGACGCCACTAATTCGATGGTTGTCGGAAAAGGGATCGTTGCCGATGCCAATCAAAACGGAATCGACGACTTTATTGATGGGCTCGATTTCAATGACCCCTCCATGACGGTCTTTGAGGCCTACAAGCCCAACGCCCCCATCCTGGGCTACAGTGACGAAACCGGCTACACCGTGACCATCGGTGAGGTGTCTCTTCGAGTCCTCATGGCCTGGGGTGGAAACGGGTTTTACAAGCAACGATTCGTGACCCGAATTCCGGTGACGGATCGTGCCAACGGCCTCTCCGGGGGCACTTATATCCTGCCTGTTCAGTACAATGAAAAGACCCACCAGTATGTCCCCGACCACCCGGAAAACTGGTACGGAGACGACAACCTTCCGATCTTCACGGCCGGCGCGGATTCGGCTTTGGCCGCGGCCCGGGGAAGAAACTTTGACAGCCACTGCTCGGGCTGCCACTTCACCGGCACCACCATCCGGCAGGACAGCTTCGGAGAATGGGTGGCTTCGGCCGCGCCGACCGTTCTTCTCGACCCCGACGATCCCACCTACATTGATTACAATGGGGACGGCATCAAGGAGATGACCCAAATCGGTTGCGAGAGCTGTCACGGTCCCGGAAGCCGGCATGTAATCGGTCATGGCGATCCCAGCCAGATTGTCAAGCCCGAGGACGACTTCACCACCGCTCAGGCGAATCAGGCCTGTGGCGCCTGCCATGTTCGCGGCGGCAGCAGCGACGGCACCTTTGGATTTCCGTGGGACGAGGCCAATGATCACGGCTATGTGAATGGCCAGGAGTTGAGCCAGTTCTTCACTCCAGGACAGGGACTGTGGCCGGATGGAAAGACCTCGAAAAAGCATCACCAGCAGTATCAGGACTTCATCCAAAGCAGCAAGCCAACCTTTCCGTTCCACCAGGTGAAGTGCTCCGAATGTCACGACCTGCATGTCGCGACCGAACACAATATCCGGCAGTTCATCGATGAGGAAGGGGCGGCTCCGGATGAAATCGTTCGCATCCCGACCGAAAACGACAACAACACGCTCTGCCTGGCCTGTCACGCCACCCACGAGCATTTCGAACAGATCACAAAAGAGATGGTGGCCGACTATGAAGCCAACCGCGACTTCATCGCCGAGACGGTGAGCGAGCATAGCCATCACCCCTACGCACCCGAACGCAAGCTGGGGTTGAGCCGCTGCTCGAAATGCCACATGCCCAAAGTGGCCAAGAGCGCCATCAACTACGACATCCACTCCCACACCTTTGAGGCCATTCCACCTCAGAAGACACTCCTGTTTCAGGAGCAGGGAGGCATGCCGAGTTCTTGTGCGGTCAGCTGCCATCGCAATATCATCGACATCTTTCCGAACTCGTTTGACAGCCAGATCGGCACCTGGTCGGAAGCCTCAGATGTGGCTCTGGCCGAGTGGCTGATGACCTATTACGGTCCCGATGGCGCCTGGTGGATGCTCGACCTTGAAGGAGGCGAGGACGACCAGTAAGCGGCAGGCGGCGTTGAAAGTCGTCGGGAGTTGAAGTTCGGAAGACGATTCCCCCCTGGCCCCAGACGGGCCAAGGCGTAAAGTCCGGGGCGTGATCGGCGCCTTGACACGGGCCAATACGAAACGGATCGCATTTCGCAAGTGGTCCCGCCCTTCGGCAGGGAATGTTTACACGATTTCCGCCACCAGATGCCAGACTTGAGCCACAGTGAAAGTGACGGCAAAGCCCAGCAACACGGGCAAGAGTGCGGCCACTGCAGTCCATTTGGCGCTGCCCGTTTCCTTGTAGATGGTATAGATCGTGGTGCTGCAAGGATTGTGGATGAGGCTGAAAAGCATCAGATTCACCGCCGTCAGCAGGGTCCAGCCACCGGCTCCGAAGAGGCTCATCAGCGCGCTCTCGGAGTCGAGCTCGAACAAGACCCCCGCTCCCGCCCCCATGCCATCAAGCCCGGTGCTCATGGCAGTCAACATCAGGATGGTGGGGATGACAATCTCATTGGCCGGTATGGCCACGATGTAGGCGAGCAGGATAACGCCGTTGAGCCCGAAAAGTAAACCGGCTGGATTGAGCATGCCAACCAGATGTTCGGAAATGTTCCTTCCGCCGATGAAGATGTTCGAACAGAGCCAGATCACGGCGCCCGCGGGTAAGGCAAAGACGACGGCCCGCCAGAGCACATAGATCGTTCGATCGATCAGCGACGTGTAGAGGGTTTGCAACAGGCGCGGCGGGCGATAGGGCGGCAGTTCCAGATGAAAGGCGGACACCTCCCCCTTGAGCAAGGTACGAGAAAGTGCCCACGAGACGCCGAAGGTGAGCACCACTCCCAGGACGGCAATTCCGACCACCGCGAAAGCGGAGATGAGCCCGGCCAGTCGGGCTGGTACCAGTGCCCCGATAAAGAGGGTGGCAATAAGGATTTGGGTGGGCCAGCGGCCGTTGCAGAGGGCAAAATTATTGGTGATAATTGCGATCAGGCGTTCTCGGGGACTTTCGATGATCCGCGTCGCAATGACGCCTGCCGCGTTGCAGCCAAACCCCATAGCCATGCTGAGAGCCTGCTTGCCGTGGCCGCCCGCCTTCCTGAAAATGTGATCCAGGTTAAAAGCTACTCGCGGCAGATAACCAAAGTCCTCGAGAAGCGTGAACAGGGGGAAGAAGATCGCCATGGGCGGGAGCATGACGCTCACCACCCAGGCGGTCGCCAGATACATTCCATCGATCAAGAGGCCGTCCACCCACCAGGGCAGTGCGATGGCGGCGGCCCCCTCTTTCAGCAAAGGGTGAACCTTATCCAGAAGCAGCGAGGCCAGCAGCGAGGAGGGGACGTTGGCACCTGAGATAGTGATCCAGAACACCACCGTCAGAAGCATCAACATGAGGGGAAAACCCCAGACGCGGCTGGTGACGAGACGGTCGATGACTCGATCCACATCCACACGGGGACGCTCCGTCGATCGCCTGACCGCCCTGTCCGCGAGGCGAGCCGCGTCGGTATAGATCGATTCCATCAGCCGTTGTTGAAAGTCGCCACCCAGTTCCCAGCGGAGGCTCTCGGCTGTGGTCAGGATTTGACGGGCGTCCGGCTCTCTTAATGCGCTCATGATGCCGCTTCCATATTGTCTCTGAGCGGAAGGGTCTTCTCAGTGTCGGTTCCGACTTGGATCAAGTTGGCCAGGTCGCCACTGCGAACCGCTTCCACCATGCGAGGATCACTGTCGAGCAAACGCAACGCCACCCAGCGGGCGTTGGGCAATCCCGGGAAAACCGCTTCAATCTGGGCCGTCAGGGTCGCGAGAGCCTGGCTCAGCTGGGGAGACTCACTTTGAATGCGGTGGGGTTTACAAACGCTCTTTCCAGTGGCGATGTCGTTCACTGCCGCCAATAGATCGGATAAACCTTTGCCATAGCGCGCCGATGTGGGCACCACCGGCACCCCCAAATCGCGCGCCAGTCGGCGGTCGTCAATCACCCACTGGAGACGGTGGGCCTGATCCATCAAGTTCAGGCAAACGACGGCGCGGTCCGTAATCTCCAGGATCTGGAGCACCAGATTGAGGTTGCGTTCCAGGCGGGCGGCGTCCACAACCACTACCGTCACGTCGGGGCGGCCAAAGAGGATGAAGTCGCGGGCAACTTCCTCGTCCAAGCTGGCCGAAAGCAAAGAATAGGTGCCGGGCAAGTCCACAAGTTTGTAGCGGTGGTTGTCGTAGACAAAACCTCCCTCGGCCCGAGTCACCGTCTTTCCCGGCCAGTTCCCGGTGTGCTGGCGCAAGCCGGTCAAGGCATTGAAGACGGTGCTCTTACCCGTGTTGGGATTGCCGGCCAGAGCCACCACGTAATCCCAGTGCCGCATATCCACACCCAGCTTCAACAGGTTTCCGGCATTGTGAGCCGGACACTCGGCACAAGGACTGCTGGGTTGCACACTGGACTCCTTCATGATTCGACCTCCCCCAGGCGTCGGATCTGAACCGACTTGGCCTGTTCCCGGCGCAAGGCGATAACGGCTCCCCGGATTCGATAGGCGGTGGGATCTCCGGAAGGGCCCTGGAATTCCGCTTCGATCACGGTGCCGGGCAAGATGCCCAGATCCATGAAACGCCTCCGTTCCAGCCCCCGGCAGAGGGGTGAAATTGTGATCACCTCGCCCTTCTCTCCGGGCCTCAAATCGATGAGTCGTTCGTTGGAAGCACTTTCCGCCCTTGGGACCGCGGGCAAACCGACGGCCGAAATGTTGGCCGCCACCAGGGGTGTCAACACGTGCTCCTCACCTTCCACCCACAAGTGGACCCCTTGTGCTGAAACCTCTGTCAACTTGCCAATCATTCCCGGGCAGAATCCTTCCGCCACGAGTTGCTCATAAATCCCTTTCGGCTCATCTTCGATGTGTACGATGCGCACCAACCGATTGACCGGCATCGCCGCCAGGGGCTGGCCCCCATGAGGAACCAACCGGCCGTCGGCAGTGGGGATCGGATCGCCATGGGGATCGTGGGTTGGCCGGCCCAGATGAGTCGAAAGGTTTTCGGCCTGGGCGGGGGAAAGCGTGTGTTCCTGACGTTCGGCTGAGTCGTGCCAGTCCGACTCGGCGAGCCCGGTCTCATCGGCCAGATAACGCTCCCACAGACGGTGAGCCCTGATAATGTGCAGGGCTCCGCTCCGGCCGCTTGGGGTGAGGCGGAATTCCTCCCCCTGCATCTCTAAGAGGTGATGCCGCTCCAGGTCCGAGACCAGTGACGCGGCCTGATCCAGTGTGATGTGAAGTGCGCCCGCGAGGCTCTGCATCGTGGGCCGCCGGCCGCTCATCTCCCACTTATGGAGATGCTTGACCGCATCCTCGCGCTGAACCCGGTAACGCGTTTCGCGAATCTGCCTCCAGCGCGCCAGAAAACCTCTGCCAATCCGGATCAGAACGGCTGCGGCAGCTGCCGTAACGCCGCTCAGGATGAAAAGGGTCCACAGCTGACTCACAGCCCAAAAAACCTCCGTTCAGCCTCATTCCAGCTCAGGCACCGCCTTCAATCCGCGGCCCGGTCCTGACGGGATATTCTATTTCGATCCACAATTTCGACTCACAGTTACTCTACTTTTAGCCTCGCCTAAATTTTAGCCGAGGTTTTCGTTTCAGTCAAGTGGCGGGAAGGCAATGGTGGATCGAAATGCGAGAATCGCGAGAGTGAGAGGACGCTCCTTCCTGCCCTCGACTAGGTCTTCACCGTCTCCTTGGCCCACATGATTCAGAACCTGTCCAGCCCTACCGGGATGCCTCACACCCTATCGACCGCCGACCCGGCGGGGGCATGTTGCTCCGTTGCTCTTAGCCCGCATTTCTCACACCCAATCTACTACGGCGGCGGATATGCCCGCGTCTACTGCGTTGCGCTCCGTCGGGCTCCTCGACGTACTGTCCAGTGCGACTGCGGGGCCCTCGGTCGCGACGCCTTGTATCCACGCGCATCTCCACCGCCTCGCTACGATCCAGTGTGAGAACTTCGGGCTAGTCGGGCGCCTCGACGGACTGCCGGGAACGACCCCGGTCCCTCGGTCGCGGCGCCTTGTCAGCCTGGCTCCATCGCTGCTTGGCAACGAAAACTTATGAACAGGGGAGTTGGCAAGAAAACTTGTTCCCCGCCCCCGGGCAGTCGGTCTCATCATACTGAGAGCGAGTGAGCGAGGCCCAGGCCATGACAAGTAGAGGCTCTTTCTTGTACACTTATTCCAGATGTCGCCAAAACCTCTCGATGACGAGGAGTTGGTTTCTCTGTGGGTTCATCAGACCGATTCTCCTCAGCGCCCGCAATGGATCAATGAGTTGTTCGGACGTTACCAGAGACGTGTGGCGCTGTGGTGCCTTCGCATCTCAGGCGACAGAGAGAGTGCTGCCGACCTGGCTCAGGAGGTCTTCCTGAAGGTGTATCGCAACCTGGCATCGTTCAAAGGGGATTCGAAGTTCTCGACCTGGCTCTTTTCGGTGACTAGAAACCATTGTTTCAATTATCTGAAGAGCCGAGCCCGCCGGCCTCAGGAGGAAACTCCTGCCAAACCCTTGGTGGAAATCCGAGATCCGGCTGGCGTGAAGGCGTTCGAAAGGATCGAGCATGAGAGTTCGCAACGGTTGCTGCGCCAATTGATGAATCAAGAGCTGGGAGAGACAGAACGAAGGGTCATGGTTCTTCATTACAGAGAAGAGCTTCCGCTTGAGGCGATCACTCGCCTGCTGGCTCTCAGCAATCCGAGCGGTGCCAAGGCCTATATCGTCAGCTCCAGGCGAAAGCTGAAGAGAGCGGTTGAGAAGATGAAGAAAAGCCAGGCAGCGGCGAGATTCTGACTCCGGAGTCTCAGATCCGATGCTGCGCCTTGACCGGGGAGGGAGAAGGCAACGTGAACACGGAGAAAGATCTTCTGAAAGCAGTATTCGAAACGAAACAGTCGTGTCTCGACTTGAAGGAGTTGGAGCGGTATCTGGATGAAGAGACGGACCCCAAGGGACGTGCGCGGATGGGCACCCATTTGCGGCATTGTGCTCACTGCGCGACCGAGCTCGCTCTCTTGAGTGAGTTTCAGTCGGGCTCGCCGGGGGGGGACGAAGTTGAAGCGGTCAACTGGATCACCCGCCGCCTCCAGGAGCGCCAATCGGAAATCGTCGGGCACAGCCGCTTGAGTGGCGGGACGACTGAGCGGAAGTGGGCCCGTCGCTGGAACGTGTTGCGGTCCAGCCTTTTCCCCCGGCATAGCCTGCTGCCGGCCTCGGCCGTGGCCGCTCTCCTGCTCATGGTGGTGGGCGGCGCGCTCTACTTCCGGAACGCCCCGCCTGATTTGCCGGCCGCAGTGAAGGCCACCTCGCCCCTTCTTCGTTCTGGTATAATTGAAGGAATGATGCCAGTGGGCGAGCTTCAGCAACGCCCGCTGCGCTTGCAATGGGACCAAGTGTCCGCCGCCTCAGTCTATGCCGTCGAGCTTTTCGAGGTTGATCGGACGCTGCTTTGGAGTGGCCAATCCAGCAGCAACCGGATTGACCTGCCTGAGGAGGTCGTCAACAAGATCCTCGTCGGCAAGCGGCTGCAGTGGCGGGTCAGGGCGCTGGACGTTCAGGGTCGGATGATCGCCGTCTCCGAGACCGCAAGCTTTCGGGTGTCGAACTCGGAAGAGGGCGCTTCCTAGTCCGCATTTCTGGTGGCTGATCCTAGCGGCGCTGGACGCGGCGTGAGGACAAAGGCATTGCCCCGGAGGACCCCCGAAGGCGTAGTCGTGTACCCGTCCAGGAGTCCGAGGGTGGGTAACGCGGTCAGCACGGACGATTCCGGCTCGGCAGCAGGCCGGCTATGAAAAACGCGAGCCAGAGATAAGGAGCAGGGCTTATGAGCAGGTGGAAAACGTGGCAAACCTCTTTTCGAAGGCGGAGTTGGATGAGCGCCTGTGTGGCGCTTTTTCTTTTTTCGCCCTCCATCGCTCAGATCCTTGAGTTGCAGGCGGCCGACGAAGTGGCCCCGCCCGGGGGGCTGGCCCTAATCTTCCTCGAGCTGACCGAGCCTGAACCGATCTCCGGCGGCGAAATGCGCTTCACTTACGGACGGCGGGCTCTCGCTTCGCCCCTCAACGTCGGTTTTATGAGCCGCTCGGGAGATGTGCAGGGATCGGCAAGCGTCAATCCCGGTGAAGTGGTCACCACATTTTCTTCTCCCGGCGCCACATTCGGGTTGGATCTCGACTTGCCTATCATGGTGATTGCCATCCCGGTCCGATCCAGCGCCATACCGGGAACGAGAGGGCCTCTCAAGATTGACCGGCCCAGCTCCGAGTTTCGAAATCCTTCCGGGACACCTTATCCTGTGATTTTGAAAAACGGCCTCTTCACCGTCGGCGGGGTCTCAGTCACTCGAATGTTCCCCTCTAAGGGAATTGTCAGCGCCGGTTCCAAGATCACTCTGAGGGGCGTCGGTTTTCAACAGGGCCTGAGGATCAACATCGAGGAAGCCATAACGGGTCCCGAGCAATTCATCAGCTCTCAGTGGGCTCAAGTGACGTTGCTGGCCGATTTTGAGATTCAGGATTTTACCCGTGTCCGGGTCCGAAACCCGGATGGTTCAGAGGATTTCTATTACCCTGTCGTCCAGAACCCACCCCCGGCCAGTCCTCCGCTGACGGGCCAGGCCCCTGCCACTTTGGCTGGGGACTCTGACCGGCTCTTCCTGCCCCAATTCGTTTCCGGGTTGGGCCTTTCCACGGAAATCAGACTGGTCAATCGTTCCGACTGGTCCGCCGGGCCGGTTTTTTGGTTGTTCGACGAGCAGGGACGGCTGGTCGATCGTGTCGAGGTCGATCCGGCCATTCGCAACCTTGAGGCCGGAGCTCGACTGGTTGTCAACGGAACCGATCTGTTTGACTCCAGGGCTCAGGCCAGCCTCACCGGCTCCCTCATCATCGAGGTCCCTGCCGGCACCGAAGCGACTGCACTGATCAAGGGAAGGGGCCTGGGAACACCCGTTCCGATCCTTTCAACGCCTTTTCTGGAGGCTCTCTTTCCACGTGTCTCAAAGGGGCGAGAGGGTGGAGTGGATCTTTTTTCCGGTCTGGCCCTGCAAAACACGACTTCCGAGCCGGCAGACCTACTCGTTGAGGTCTACTCCGGCGGCGGGGAGCCCATTGGAAGCGCCTCTTTCTCCCTGGCGCCACGAGGTCGTGTGGCAAGGTTGCTTTCGGATCTGGTCGGTGAACTGGGCTCCCAAAGAGGTGGGCACATCCGTGTCACCTCCTCACAAGCCATTGTTGGGACGGAGTTCTTCGGCAACCCATCGCTTGACTTCATGACGGCGGTGGCGGGAGAGGTGGTCCGCTGAAGCGGCGGGCGCGGTGCCGACCTGATAGCGGCCGAGTTCAAGCTCTTTGGGAGGGCGGGGAGGGGCATCCCCGATTCTCCAGTCGCTCCCGCTTTTTTTCAGCCTTTCGAGCAGCTTTGAGAGCCGAACCTCCCTGAGTTCTCGGCAATCCGGGTTTTGCAGCCTGCCCCAACGGGGCAAAACAGGTCAGCCCAAGGCAACGCCCGGTATGTGTTTAGCGTGTTAGGACTCCAGTTGGGGACGGAGCGTCTGTCGTCTCGATCTTGGGCTAGGAGCCTGTCCGAGTATTACCAATCTCAGGAATTCAGCGAGGCGGCGCCTCCGACCGGCAAGTGGTGGCGTAGCCGGGTCTTCATCGGTATCGGAATCGGGTTCGCAATCGCTATCGCCGTCGATTGCGATGGCGGGGAGCAATGCGCGGGATGTCGACTGCCTATTCCGATAGCGTCACCGACTCCTCAAGAACCTGGCTCAGAATTGCAGATCATCCCACCCCGAGGCTGCCCCCCGGGCTAGTAGGCCCGAAACAAGTTCACAAAATGGTCAAGTTGCGAGTTGGATAACAATTCGCACCACACACAATCGCTATGACTGGCCATGAATCGCTCTTTCAGAGCTGCCGGGCTTGGCTGGAAAGACCCAGCGCGTTGCGCTGGGCTGAATATGAGTGGCGCCTTCGGCGCCTGAAGACGTGAGCGTGATCGACCCTGCTAAAGGCCCGGATGTCTCCCGCCAGCAGGCCCGGCGGGCCGACACAAATGCGGTAATGGCAACCCAGTCATCACCTCAATGGGCTCTCGGCGGTATGAGGTACCCGGAATTCCCCTGGCCGACACAATCTCTTCGAGTTGGGCGTCCCTTCGAGTACGACTACGACCCCAGTTGGGGACGAGTCTTCCAGTTGCTTGTGGGTATGTTTGCGTGGGACCGGCTAAACACGTACAACGCTCAACGCCCTGGGGGGGTGAGCTGGTTGACCCTTGGGCAGGTTTGTTGCAGCATAGGACCCTCGAGTGGCGGAGTCATCACGTCCAGTGGGATCTATTCCTCTTTGGCCGGAGGATCGAGATTCTCGGATTCGCCGCGCCCGGCCCATGACAGCTTCGGCTCAGTTTCTTGCCGCGAAGGTCTTAGTAGTGAGCCTCCGACTATTTCAAAGCCTGCACTTCAAGATGGCTTTGGGCGTCATCGCAACGATCCTGCTTCTTTCGGCTCTGTACTTTGTGTGGGATTATCGCTTTTTCCGGCGACAGCTCATCCAGGAACTGGAAAAATCCTCTTCAGATCTTTCTGAGGTCACTTTGCACGGATTCATGGAACTGGCCATGAAGGGCCGACACCCGGAACTCCTGCAGCAGGCGGCTGAAAAACTGGCGGCCGATACCTCGATACTCGGGATTCAAGTGCTGGACCTGTCGGGAAGCGTGCGTTTCTCTTCCGACCCGTCCGACTTGCACCGGCGCTTCACGCTACAGGATCAGGGTTGCCGGGAATGCCACCAACTGAGCCGTCCTCCGGGTACTGTCTTTCTTCGAGTGGGCGGAGAGCAGGTGCTGCGGGAAGTGAGACCCATCCCCAATCGTAAGGAGTGTCATTCCTGCCACGATCCGGGGCCGAGAAACAATGGTCTGCTGATTCTCGATCTCCCGACCAGCGGGACCTGGGCAAGGCTGAGGGCCAACCTGTACGAAATGTTGATCAAAGCCGGCTTGACAGTGACCGCCATTCTGCTGGTCCTGGGCGTTCTGCTGAACAAGCTGGTCATTTTGAGAATTCGTTCTCTGGTGCGGGCGGCCGGGCGAATCCGCCAGGGAGATTTTGAAGCCAAAGCCCGGGTTTTCTCAGGCGATGAGATCGGTCATCTGGCCGGGACCTTGAATCGGATGGCAGAGGGTCTTCAGAGGTATCGTGGCGAGGTGGAGAAGAAGGAGCGGATGCGCGTCTCCCTCCTGGGGAGAATCGTGGAAGCCCAGGAAGAGGAACGCAAGAGTATTTCGCTCGAGCTACACGATCAGGTGGGACAATCCCTGTCGGCGCTCTTGCTGACTGTACAGGGAGACGGCTGGCACCATGGTTTGGGAGAGAAGCTCCGCCGGGATCTGGAAGGCAGAATCCGGCGTCTCATTGGAGTCGTACACGGGATTGCGTGGGGCATGTGTCCCTCCATCCTGGATGACTACGGCCTGAAGTCAGCGCTGGAACGCTTCGTCGCGGAGACATCCGACCAGTTCGGGCTCGCAATTGATTTTCAGTATAGTTCTCCAAGCGGGATAGATCGGCTCCCCAGCCCGATTGAGGTGACGCTCTATCGCCTGGCCCAGGAGGCCGTCTCCAACGTGCTGCGGCATGCCGGAGCAAGCCGAGCCAGCGTGGTGGTTCTTTGCCGCAGGGACGAGGTGAGGCTGTTGATTGAAGATAATGGTTGTGGTTTTCAGGTGGAGGCCGTGCAAAGAAAGGGGACGACTTCTCTGGGGTTGACCGGTATGAACGAAAGAGCAGGCCTCTGTGGGGGAAGTTGCACAATCGAATCCGAGCCGGGGAAAGGAACCACGGTGCGGGTCAGCATTCCTCTGGAGGGGATCTGAATATGCCGATCCGGATCCTGATCGCAGACGATCATGCGATTTTCCGAAGTGGCCTCAAGGCCTTCCTGGAAAAGGAGAACGATCTCCAAGTCGTGGCCGAGGCCGGCAACGGCTTTGACACCATTAAGATCGTTGCCGCCCAACAGATTGACGTCCTTCTTCTGGACCTTTCCATGCCCGGCCTGTCGGGCTCGAAGGTTGCCGAAACCGTGGTCCGGGAACACCCGCATCTGGCCGTCGTGGTCTTGACCATGCATGAAGATGACTACTATCTGAAAGAGCTGTTCAAGATTGGAGTGCGGGCCTTCGTCCTCAAGAAGTCCACTGGGTCAAACCTGCTTGAAGCCATACGAACGGCCTATCGTGGAAAAGAATACGTCGATCCCTCCCTGGCGGGGCGCGTGATTGCCTCCTTCGTCGGCTCTTCTCCCAAGGGAGGGACAGGCCGTCTGGATCTGCTCACACCGCGCGAGAAGGAAGTGTGTCGCTACCTGGGGTTGGGACATACCAACTCGGAGATTGCTGAAAAGCTCTTCATCTCCGGGCGAACTGTCGAAACTCACCGTACCAACATCACCAGCAAGCTGAACTTGAAGACTCGGGCCGAGTTGGTTCGCTTCGCAATTGACAGTGGTCTGCTCAAGCTGGAATGAGAGAGCTTCCCCTGTCTCTCTCCGTACTTATTCCGTAGAGAATCGATCCAGAAATCGTATCTTTTGACGGATGTGGAGACCTCGCCCCCTGTTTCATACTGGATGACAGGCAGTTCTCGTTTGGGGCAACCCGAACGGCATGCTCAGGTCAGGGGTTCAATTCGCCGGCAGTCAAATCGGGCCGGTCGATGGGGCTGCCTCCTGTTGAGCTCCGTGGCCTTGAGCTTGACCTGAGGGGAGTGATTCCTCCGATGAGAAAGCTGGTATCCTGCCCGTCAGCGGATTGCGGGGACCCACCCGGTCTCTCGAGGATCGACAAGACCCGCCGGGCACAAGGCTGGACTTCGGACAGAATCCATCCCTTCAGATTGGATTGCGGAAGCTCTTCGCGGAGTTGCCAGAATGAGGAAAGAGAAGGCAGCCGGACTGGATCTCCTGACGCCCCGTGAACTGGAGATTTGTACTCTTCTGGCTTATGGGCACACCAACGCGGAAGTGGCCCGAAAGCTGGCGATCTCGGAACGGACGGTGGAAACCCACCGGGCCAATCTCATGGGCAAACTGGGCGCGCGGAGCCGCGCCCAGATGGTTCGCTTTGCGATCCAGAATGGTCTCCTGAAGCTGGGTTGAGCCACGTTGTCCTCGTCCCTGGCTCGGCGCCGCGGGCAACCCAGTCCGGGACGGAGAGAGTTTGCTCTTTAATCCGGGAGTGACACCTTTGGAGAATGGACCTCTCCTCCAGGTGGAACGGTAAAGAAAAGCGCCCGCCTTCCAACCTGAACGAAGGCGCGGGTGTCTTCTCACAAGAACTTCAGTCTAACGCTTGCTTCCGGGGGTGTCGGTCGCCTGAGCATGGCGCTTCCCCGTCCTTCCGCCGCGGTCCTGAATGAATTGTAGAAATACGTAGTTTTCCCGTAGAAGAGAGCCTAAAAATCGTGCCTTTTAACGGATGCATCGCTTCGTTCCCAATCCCATAATCAGAAAGGATGGATATCAACCTGAAAACGACCGCGATCTAAGGAGGGTGGCAGATGAAAAAGATACTGGCTTTGTTGACTGTAATGGGACTCACGGCGTTGGCCTTGGCCGTTCTCGGACGTTGGGTCGAAATCCCGGCGAATGCCCAGGCCAAGACCTCTTTGACGGCCTCCATCGGTACGCCCCAATTGGACGGCGTGGAATCCCCCGGCGAGTGGACTTCGGACTCGATCGTGACTTCCAGAGGTGTGACGATTAAGGCCATGATGGATGATCAGAACCTCTACCTGTTGGCGACCTGGGCGGACTCCACGGAAAGTGTGGCCAAGAACTCGTGGACCTTCGACGGGACCAACTGGAATGCCTCCGGAGACGAGGATCGGGTGGCCTTTGTCTGGGATGTGAAGGACGCCCAGGGACAAAGTCTGAATGGCTCCGACGGAGCCCTGTGCGCCACCATGTGCCATTCACCCCAAATGAGAACCAACTTCGGACGAGTCGACGTCTGGCACTGGAAAGCAAACCGTTTCAATCCCATGGGATTTGCGGACGACAAGTACTGGGATACTTGCCAGGAGTGCGAAGATGGTGGCCGCCACGGTGATGAGGGAAGCGGATCAGGGGGCCGGAACCGGAACGCAGAGAAAACGGGCCCCGCTTTCATGGCTGCTTCGGATCCAGGTGCTAACGTGGCCTTTCTCGCAGACGACGCGGGAGTTCTAAGCGCTTTTGACCCCTTTTCGGTCATGCCGGGAAGCGTAGACGTAAAGGTTCCCATCGATGAGACAGCCGCGTTCTCGGTGGGCGACACCATTCCCGGAAGGGTGCTGAGCATCCCCTCCGGAAATCGGGCGTCCGTACATACGGCTGGGAAGTGGGACAATGGCGTGTGGACGGTCGAGTTTTCCCGCAAGCTGGGAGGCGAAGTGGGATCGGACGGCATGGCGGAGGATTTCGCTGTGGTTCCGGGCGGTTCGGTGGATTTCTCGACGGAAGTCTTTGACGACGTCTCGGACACGTCACAGCATGCCTTCACCGGCGGTAGCGCCGACTTTACGCTTTTCACGTTGGTTTTCCCGTCCCGGGACCTCTACTTTGCTCAATTTGGAGACGCGGATGGGCTCTCCAGCCAGATTACGCTGTTCAATACGGCCAGAGCGGAGCAGTCCTCAGCCGCCGCAACCGCGGGAGCCGGTGATGCCAACGCCACCCTGATCTTCAAGGACAGTCAGGGGGATCCGCTCTCAGTCGACATCAACGGAACCGACATTACGGGCGAAGTGGAAGCAGTCATCCCCCCATCAGCAGTGCGTGTCTTCAAGACCGATGGAGTGGGCGACATCACGGTGGGATCGGTCACGGTTGAATCGGACCAGCCGCTCTCCGGTGTGATCCTGTTCGGGGGCACTGAGGGACTGGCCGGTGTGGGCAGCAGCGAAGCCCTGGCCGACGGCTTTTCCGCCCCCATGGAGAGCGACAGCGCCAATGCAGTTGACACCGGCATCGCGGTGATGAACCTGGAAGACGTGGCTGTGACGCTGGATCTGGAGCTGAGTGACGCGGACGGCAACGTCATCTCGACGGCGCAGCTGGATCTGCCCGCAAGAGGTCAGTCAGCGCTTTTCGTCACCCAGTTCGCGTGGGACCCCGCAGTCGACTTCACTGCTTTCAGGGGACTGCTGAGAGTAACGTCTTCTGGACGAATCGGCGCAACAGTGATCCAGACACGGCCGGGACAGTTCGCCACCCTGCCGGTTGCGCCCAACTAGCTCCCTCATGAGGGGTTGTGGCTAAGCGCCGGAATCGCCGTGCTGACAACGCGTTACGAGTGAGCGCCCCCGTAGTCGTATCGGACACTGGTAGGCCGAGGAGGCCGAGGTCTGGCAACGCAGTCAGCACGGTTGATCCCGGCGCCGCGGCAGACGGCTCATGAGAAAGACGACTCCACCTACTGGGCTCCCTCGCGAGTCCCAGATTCACCTGAACGGAGAAAGTGGATGGTGCTGGGAAAGGCTGGTCTGGTCGTTTTGGCAATCGGTTTGAGTGTGTTGTCCGTCAAGGGGTTGGAAAACACGCCTCAGCCGATTGGCTACAGTCACAAGAAGCATGTCGAAGACGCGGGCCTCGTCTGTGCCGATTGCCATCGAAATGTCGAGACAAAGGAACGCGCGTCAATCCCCAACATCGATGTGTGCGGGGACTGCCATGATGATACGGAAGTTGAGAATCCCGAAGAAGTCAGGGTTGCCGGTTATGTGACGCGGGCGGAAAGGATCCCCTGGAGACAGGTGCACCTGGTTCCCGACTATGCCTACTTTTCACACCGCAGGCACGTCAAGCTGGGGCAGCTGGAGTGTTCTCTTTGCCACGGGGATGTGGCACGGATGGAGGACCCTTTCCTCGGGCCCTACCGGCCCATCGTGATGAAGTGGTGCACGGACTGTCATGAGGAGAGGGCAGTCACGAACGACTGTTACGCTTGTCACCGCTGAGGAGGCCCGAATTGGAACTGAGTCGGCGAGAATGGCTGAAACTGCTGGGCGTATCGACCGGTGCCGCCGCCTTGGGCGTTATTGGTGCGGATGCGGTTTTTTCGGTGCCGGACGAACTCTTTGAGCGGGTCGTTGCGGGTCCCCGGATTGAGACCGTAAAGAACAGTATCTGTTCCAAATGTCCAGGAGGGTGCGGCATTCGAGTCCGCATGATCGACGGTATTCCGGTTCGGGTCATGGGCAACCCGCTCTATCCGATCAACCGCGGCGCCGTCTGCCCACTGGCGGAAGCGGGGATCGAGGAACTTTTCCACCCGCATCGGATTCGCCGGCCGCTCAGGCGGAGTGGGAGGCGCGGCGAGAACAAGTGGGAAGCCATCAGTTGGGAGGAGGCGCTGGCAACTGTGACCGGCAGGCTGCGGGATCTACGGCTCAAAGGCGTCCCCCAGAAACTCATCCTGCTGTCTCGTGACCACAATGACTTGACGACCCTGCTCTGCCGCCGCTTCATGAGGGCCTTCGGTTCCCCCAACTTCCACTGCCTGAGCGAGAGCGCCGCCAGTGCCCTCCCAGCATGGCTGACACAGGGGCTTCAGCACCCGCCGGCACACGATTTCGCTAATACGAACTATGTTCTGAATTTTGGGGCCGATCTCTTGGATGAAGGCTCCTCTCCCATTCTCTTCAATCGTTTCTATGGAGAGCTTCTCAGCCGAAGAGATCGACCCCGCGCCCGTATCGTCCATATCAGTTCGTTTCTCTCGCGCACCGCCTCCAACTCATCGGAGTGGGTTCCGATTCGCCCCGGAACGATGGCGGCACTGGCTCTGAGCGTGGCCAACGTCATGATCAGGGACGGAAGCTACGACAAGGACTTCGTGAAGAACCGGAGCTTCGGCTTCTCCAGATGGAAGGATCGAGCGGGGGAATGGCATCGGGGGTTCAGAGATCTGGTTTCCGAAGAGTATTACCCGGAGCGGGTGGCGGAAATAACCGGGGTGCCGGCCGACCGAATCGTTGCTGTGGCCCGCGGTTTTGGAGCGGCGGACCCTGCCTTTGCTATCTCTGGTCGTCAAGCGGAACGTGCCACAAACGGTCTGTTCACGACTTGGGCAATCTACAGCTTGAATGCCCTCAAAGGGAACCTGGAACGGCCCGGGGGGATCCTCTTTCGGCCGGAACCAGCCACTCTTGGTTTCTTTGATCCAGAGCTGGATGCTACAGCCCGGGAGGGCCTCCAAAGGCCAAGAATCGGCACTGGCGCGGCCGGGCTTCCCGTCCGAGTGGATTCGCTGAACCAGCTGTTCACTGCCCTCCAGCAGGGGAAGCCCGACTTGGTGGATGCGCTCTTCATTCACGGGGTCAATCCAGTGTTCGAATCCACCCTCCAGGCGCAAACCATCGAGGCACTGGAAAAGGTTCCCTTCATCGTCGACAGTACGTCGTTCATGGATGAAACGACAGCCCACGCAGACTTGGTCCTGCCGGAACCGATGTTTCTGGAAAACTGGGAGATCAGCCTCAATCACCCGGCTGTGGAGTTCCTGCATTTTGGCGTCCAGCAGCCGCTGATTCAAGCCTTCTATGACACGCGTCAATTTGGAGACGTTCTCCTGCAACTGGGTCAACAGCTTGGGGGAGGGGTGGGACAAGCCCTGGAGTGGGAGAACTACGAGAGCTTCTCCAAATCTTACGCCCGCTCCATCTTCAACTCGGGCAAAGGAACCATCATTTCCGAAGGGGTGCAGCTCTCCTGGATCGAGTTTCTGAAAAAGAGGGGCTTCCGGGCTTTCGACTATTCCACTTTTGGTGAGTTCTGGGATCTCCTGCTGGAAAAGGGTGGTTGGTGGGATCCGATCTATCCCGGCCCCGCGGATAAGAGGATTCTCAAGACTCCGTCCGGCAGATTTGAGTTCTATTCACAGGCTTTGCAGAGCGAGTTCCAAAGATTGACAAGAGCGGCTCCCTCTTCGCCAGAACCTGCCGACCTCCACCGGCGCTGGAAACTGAATGTTCGCGGCGATGCTACCTTTCTTCCCCATTTTGAAGCCCCCCGTTTTCATAAGGACAGCATCGACTATCCCTACCATTTGCTGACCTATGAGATCCTGGCCAATCGCAACGGCCGGGGTGCCCATCTCGGCCTGGTTCAGGAGCTTTGGGGGCTGCAGTCGCGCCAATACTGGAAGTCGTGGGTGGAAATCAATCCCCGGACAGCCGGAAGGCTTGGGATCGTGGAGGGCGATGACGTCAACATTATCGCTCCCCAGGGACGGCTGGTGGCGAAAGTGAGAATTTTGCCGACGATTATGCCCGAGGTCGTGGTGATGCCTTTTGGCCAGGGCCATGATCCCGATCCTCGCTTCAAGCGACGGCTGGGCGTCAACCCTTACACAATCCTGGCCCGGGACACCGAGGTCGTGAGTGGGATTCCCTCTCTGCTCTCGACCAAAGTGAGAATTGAAAAGGCGTAACCAACGGAACCAACTGAAGTTCATCTCTCATGTCTCGTGAGGGGGCGTAGGGAGGCGCGATCGAGATTGGGGGGATAGGGTTCACGAGAAAGGCGGACCAGCAAAGACTGAAACGGAGGTAGTGGAGTCGCGGGACAACAGAGCCGACGGTCAGCGAAGCACATTGGCGGATGAGTCGGCTGCCGGGCCACTGAACCACGAACGTCAGTGAGTGGCCATCCGGATTGGAGCGGGCGCTCACGCTTCAGTTCAGCTTACAGACCGGGGCAACGGCGGGACAACAGAGCCGACGGTCCTGGAAGCGAAGCACCTTGGCGGATGAGAAGGAGAAGAGGACGACCATGCCGAGATGGGGAATGGTGATCGACCTCAATAAATGTACGGGCTGTGGCGAGTGCGCCGCCGCCTGTAAAGTGGAGAACAACGTGGCGATGGTGGGCCCGGACGAGTCCGACCAGGGTCGGACCATGTTGTGGATGGATCTGTTGACCACCTACGAGGGCGAGTACCCAAGGGTGAAGGTTCGGCGCATCCCGAGACCCTGTTTCCACTGTGACAATCCGCCCTGTACCAAGGTGTGCCCGGTTCGTGCCACCTACTTGAATGAAGAGGGAATTGTGGCCCAAATCTTCCCTCAGTGCATCGGTTGCCGCTATTGCATGGCAGCTTGTCCGTATACGGTCAAGTCCTTCAATTGGTATGCGCCCCGGTGGCCGGAAGAGATGGCACCCGCCCTCAATCCGGACGTCTCCGTTCGCCCCGCCGGCGTGGTTGAAAAATGTACTTTCTGTATCCACCGTCTGCAGAAGGCCAAGGAGCAAGCCGCAGTGGAAGATCGCCCTCTAAGGGAGGGCGACTATGTGCCGGCCTGCGCGGAGAGTTGTCCGACTTCGGCCATCATCTTCGGAGACTTGGATGATCCGCAAAGCCGGGTCTATGCACTCTCGAAAAGCCCGAGAGCGTTCCGCTTTCATGAAGATCTGGGGACCAAGCCCAAGGTCTATTACCTGTCGGAAATTGAATGAGAGAGACGATGCAGCCGAGGAACAGTCGGATGGCTCAGGACGAAGTCCTCCTTCGCTCCATCACGCACACCGGCAAGTGGTTCTATTGGATGGTGGCGGCCCTGGTCGCGGTCATCGCCTTTGGACTCTATTCCTACCTGCACCAAGTCGTGGTGGGACTTGGGGTCACGGGTCTGGCCCAACCCATTTCGTGGGGCTTTTACATAGTCAACTTTGTCTTTTTCATCGGCATCAGCCATGCCGGAACCTTGATCTCCGCGATCCTTCGATTGTCCCAAGCCGAATGGCGGAGGCCGATCACCCGCATGGCCGAAGTGATCACGGCCATTGTCCTGGCGATCGGCGGTGTCCTTCCCATCATCGACCTGGGACAACCGGGTCGCATGTGGAATCTGGTCACCAACGGCCGCTTGCAGTCCCCCCTGCTGTGGGACGTGACCAGCATCTCCGCCTATTTTGCCGCCAGCACGGTCTACCTGTTTCTGCCTTTGATTCCAGACATCGCCGTTCTCCGCGACCAGGGCATTCGACCCAAGTGGCTCTACGAGTTTCTCTCCTGGGGATGGCAGGGCACCGAAGGACAGCAGCGAGTTCTCAACCGGGCCATCAACATCCTGATGGTGATGGTCATTCCGATCGCTGTCTCGGTTCACACTGTCATCTCCTACATCTTTGCCATGACCGTGCAGCCCGGCTGGCATAGCACCATTTTTGGACCCTATTTCGTGGCGGGCGCGATTTTTTCGGGGATTGCCGCTCTTCTCATTGTCATGATCACGTTTCGAAAGGTGTACCACCTGGAGCGTTATCTGAAGGACATCCATTTCAAGTACCTGTCGATGCTGCTTCTCATCATGTCGCTGCTCTGGTTTTATTTCACCTTCTCCGAGTACTTGACCACTTACTATGGGAACGAGCCCGATGAGATGCGGGTCTTCTTTTACAAATTCCTTGGGGGCTTTTCGCCCTACTTCTGGCTGATGGTGCTCTGTAATTTCGTCCTCCCCGTGACCCTCTTGAGCAACGGCAGGATGCGAACCACAAAGGGCATCCTGTTGGCCTCGGTCAGCGTCGTCGTGGGCATGTGGCTTGAAAGATTCATCATTGTGGTTCCCTCGCTGGCCAACCCTCGAATGGAATACCCGACCGGCGTCTACATCCCCACTTTGACAGAGTGGAGTCTGTTCGCCGCCGGAATCGCCCTCTTTGTCCTGGGATTCATCATGTTCGCCAAGTTCTTCCCCCTCATTTCGATCTGGGAGATTCAAGAGGGACGCGAGTCGGGCATCCGGGAGGTCTCCGAGCGGGTGCGGTCCTATCTGCCCGACTCACCGGAAGGCACCGAGGCTGAGCCAGTCATGGAGTCCCCACTTTGAAAAAGATGGAGATGAAACATTGACCAAGAGAATGGTTCGAGTCTTCCAAATACTCTCCCTCATGTTGATCTGGGTGTTTGTGCTGGCAGTGGATTCATGGGTCCTCAGTCTCTTGCGCGTTGCCAGGAGACTGAACGACGCCATAAATGCTTCCGTGGCGATTGGCATTGTGGCGATTCCACTCTTTTTGACGATTGCGAGCATCTTAACCTATGTGTTCGTCGGCCTTCACAAGAATCGAAGAAGGGAGGGCGACGAGCAGTCCTGAGCCCGGATTATGCACCAGGTTTCGTCGCGAGGCGTCGGAAGCGCGGATGATAACGGCGCCGCAGCAGAAAGCTGGTGAATAGTCCGGGCGAACGGCCCCGATGAGCCCGCCGTTTCAGCCGACGCCTTGTGAACAGCGCCGCTGAGTCGGGAGGCCGACCCGAGGCCGGATTGGAGCGTAACGATGGGGAACGGGAGTCGACGCACAGAGGGGAACAAAGAAGGGCGGCGGTCGCCCAAGCCGGGGCGAGGAATGCTGTTCGGGCGGCTGCATTGGGCTGTCCCGGCCGTCTTCCTGGTGGCTGGTCTCCAGCAGCCCCAACTGCTTGGCCAGGAGCTGACCTTACCGGAGAATCCCCTCAAGGGTCGTTTCGTCTTTGAGCAGAAAGGCTGCATTCTCTGCCACTCCATCAGAGGAGGAGAAGGCGGAAAGGTTGGCCCTGATCTGGGGCAGAAGAAGTTCTACGGCAGTTTTCTGGACTTGGCCGGGATCATGTGGAACCACTCGCCGGAGATGCTCAGACGCATGCGTGAGTTGGACCTCCCCTACCCTGAGTTTTCTCGTGCTGAAATGCAAGAATTGATTGCCTACCTGTACTTCCTCAGATACCTGGGTGAGCCGGGTGACTTGTATCGAGGCCGGATACTGGTCAAGGAAAAGGGGTGTCTGAGTTGTCACTCGGTGGGGGGAAAAGGACAGAAGGCAGCTCCGGCATTCGATCGATTGGCCAAGTATGTCTCTCCCCTGTACATGGCTCAGGCCTTGTGGAATCACGGTCCCGGTATGGATCGGGAGATCCAGAAAAGAGGTTTGCCCAGGCCCACTTTTGAAAAACGGGAAATTGTCGATCTGAGTGCCTTCATTCGCAGCGCCAGTCAGGGAGTGGTCAGGGAAAAGGTCTACATGTCGCCCGGCAGCCCCAGGCGGGGCGAGACAGTCCTGGAGAGAAAGGGTTGTCTGAATTGTCACTCTCTTCATGGGAAAGGAGGAAGCGTCGCACCCGACTTTGGGGAAATGGACTGGAGCTACAGCGTGACCGAGATTGCGGGATTGATGTGGAACCACGGGCGGGAGATGAGAGACCTGATGGCGGAGAGAAAGATGAATTGGCCTGAGTTCAGCGGTGGGGAGATGGCCGACCTCATTTCCTTCCTCTACTTTCTAGGTTTTGCAGATCCGCCCGGTGATGCCCGGTCCGGCCAACAGCTCTTCGCTCAACAAGGGTGCGTCCGCTGCCACGGCCGGGAGGGCGGGGGCTCCGCTCCCGATTTGTCCCGGGTACGGGCGCTTGCCTCAACCGCAGACATGGCCCGGATCATGTGGAACCATGCTCCGGTCATGGAGGAGAGAGTGGCGGAAAAGGTGATGGAGTGGCCACAGTTTTCGGGCCGGCAGCTGAGTGATCTTTTTGCCTACCTGCACCGGAAGTCTGGAGAAAAGTGAAAATGATTCTGTGGGTTGGCAGGCGCGGAACTTGCTCGCAATAGCCAAGTGGAAGGAGAAAAGAGATGAAGAGGATTCATTATGGTTTCGTCCTGGCTGCTTTCTTGATGACCGGGTCGGTTCCATCTCTGGCTCAAAACAAGAAGGAGTACGGCTTCGTCGGAACCAAAAACTGCAGAAAATGCCACCTCAAAGAATACCGGTCCTGGCGGGAGACCAAGATGGCCAAAGCTTTCGACCTGCTGAAACCGGGTGAGAGGGCAAAGGCGAAAAAAGAGGCTGGGCTTGACCCCAAGAAGGATTATACGGAGGATCCGGAATGTGTTGCTTGCCACGTGACGGGATATGGAAAACCGGGTGGTTTTGTCAGCCTGGAGCAAACTCCAAATCTGTCTGGAGTTGGGTGCGAAGTGTGTCACGGCGCCGGAAGCGAGTACGTGAAACCGCAACATATGAGCCTGAAGAACAAAAGGTACAAACTGGCTGAGGTGGTCAAGGTTGGGCTCTTGAGTCCGGTGACGGAAGAGGCCTGCACAGACTGTCACAACAAGAAAAGCCCTTTCTTCAAGCCTTTCGATTTTGCAGAAAGAAAGTCTCAGGGAACTCACAAGCATTTTCCTTTGAAGTACAAACATGAGTAGTGCTTTCTGAGACTATCCGGCCAATCCGACCGTTGGGAAACTTGGAGCGGAGTCTCGCGATCGTCCCGTGAGCCCGGCCCGACTCGTGTGGCCGACTTCCTTTAGCCTGGGTCTCTTCAGGCAATGGGCTTGTGGTACTGAGCGGGAGAGTTCCGGCTGGCCCGCATGGGTCATGAAGGGTTGTGACAAGGCGCCGGAAGCGCCGCGTTGACAAGGTGTTGCGGTCGAGCGCCCCAGAGCCCCACGCGAGGCTACGTCGAGGAGGCCGAGGCCGGTTGACGCAGTCAGCAGATGATCCTGTGCCGCGGTAAAAGGGTTCGAGAGCAATGCCAGCCGGGGACAGCGGTGCGAGGCGGACGCTTGGTGGTATGATCATAGAGATCCCGAGGGGCGACGGTTGTGGGCTGAACCAACCGGCAACTTGACGTTCGTGAGATTTGTTATCCGGCAAGGAAGCGGGCGTCAAGAGGACAACGCAGCCAGCGATCCGGATGTTGGCGGCGTTTTACCTGACCCGGGCAAGAAACCATTTTTCTTTAATCGGAGAGGTGGAAGCATCTGCTCGGAAAACTGGGATGCCGGTCAGACTCCGCGAGTTGGGTTTCAGGGTTGTTGGCTGATCTCTTCGGAGAGCGAGGTTGGGGCTTTCCGATCCCGACCAGGGAGACAGCCAAGAACTCCAGAATTCCAAAACGTAGAGCGGTCAGTCGGCTGCTGAAGTCCTTCGGGATTTTTTTCTCCCTCGCCTTCTGAGTTCCCGTACCACCATGATTGTGTTCCAGCGGCCCCCCTTGCTGAGGTGCAGTGAATCTCCAGGGTAAAGGCCATCTCCGCCCGCTGGAGCGGATTGCCAAATCACGCAGACAAGCCCAAAGGGATTGTGTCTTCCAGCCCAGGGTTTCCGCGATGGGTTAGAGTACCCGGCAGGCTCCATTCCCTCGGTTGTGTCGGGAGTCCAGGATTTTCCTTTTCCCTTCTTCCGTTCCCGGCGCCGCCGGGTTAGGATGGGAATCCGTGATAGG